>CAJUFB010000002.1:70113-117625 GCA_910585805.1 uncultured Acetatifactor sp. | reverse complement strand
AAATACATATATTATCAGTGAATACCGCCATTGGGAGGAAACACATTGTTATCTGCTGAATGGAAATAATCGAAGTCTGCTTATTGATACGGGGCTTGGCATTTCCAATATCTATGAGGAAGTGTTGAAGCTTACCGATAAGCCAATTACGGCTGTTGCCACGCATATTCACTGGGATCATATTGGAGGACATAAGTATTTCCCGGATTTTTATGCTCACGCTGATGAATTGGATTGGCTGAATGGTAAATTCCCTTTATCAATCGAAACGATAAGAGAGATGGTCGTAGACCGCTGTGATTTACCCGAAGGTTTTTGCGTGAGCGATTATGAATTGTTTCAGGGTATGCCAACAAAAGTGCTGACAGACCATGACATCATTGATATTGGCGGCAGGGAAATTGAAGTGCTGCATACTCCCGGACACTCTCCGGGGCATTTGTGCTTTTGGGAAAAAAGCAGGGGATATTTATTTACTGGCGATTTGGTTTATAAAGATATTCTGTTTGCTTATTATCCGTCTACTGACCCGGAGGCATACCTTGATTCTTTGGAAAAAGTTGCAGAATTGCCTGTGAAGAAAGTGTTTCCGGCACACCATTCATTGGATATAAAGCCGGAAATCCTAATTCGTATGCGGGAAGCGTTTAGAAATCTCAAGGCGGACGGAAAACTTCATCATGGAAGTGGGAAATTTAATTATGGGGATTGGGGAGTATGGTTATAGGAAGTAGGCTGTGGCAAAGGAGCGAAAAAATATCTTTTGACGCTTATAATGAGTGCGGCAGCCTGGAAGATGCGGCAGAGCGCTGCAAGGAGCGCACCGGCCACTATCCAATGAGGAGCCTGGCTGACCAGATCTGCCGGACAAGGGACAACCGCAAGTTCTGCAAAGAGCATGGAATCCGCCTGTCCGGGCCAAAGCTGGGCAGACTAGTTCCATTCCAATCTTCAGATTAAGAAAATCTAATATCTGTTGATTAAGCTGAATAACACCATTCTCAGAAATATTTATCCAACAGTATGCCCGCCCCTTGTATTTGACAAATTTGCCCTCTGCGGTCTGATAATTCTGTAGAGCCGGATTATCAGTAAGAATGTGTCCTGAGTATGAAAGCATTGTAGAACCTGCAGGGTGCAAAAGGGCATAGAAAGTATATTATTCATACAAGGAAAGGAGCTTTTTATGGCAGAAAAAGTTTATCCGGACTGGGTACAGAAACAAAAAGCAACAGTTCCTGTTTTTATCTGCTCCTGTCAATAATACTCCGTTTCCGGTCAAAACAAAAAACCCGGATGAGATCCGGGTTCTGAGTCTGGGAATCCAGGGACAGGGCTCCTTCTCCCTCGTATAAAACCGCTTCACAACGGGATAGCCCTGAACCTGCTCAGTCCTACATTTCGTCCAGATACAGCTGCACCCTGGTCTGGATCTTCTTCACGGTGGCATCCAGTGCGGCATCCCCGGAGAAGTACATCCCGGCCTCCTCGGACACAATGCCCCAGACCGGATCGAAGGCCACGCCGTAATCATCCAGCACGGCGGCCTCCGCCATCTCCTCCACGCGTCTGATCTCCGCCTCCGTGGCCGTCACAGGCTCCGAATAATCCGGGTCGGTGTAATCATCCTCCAGATACTCCCGGAAGCTGTCCTTCCTGACGGGAAAAATCCCCTGCATCTGCCCCAGCCTGGCCTGGGCTTCCTCCGACAGAATATATTCCAGAAAATCCCACGCCCCTTCCTTGTGGGCCGAGGCGCTGCCAACCGCAAATACACTGTCCGCCTGAAGCGCGTATTCCCCGCCTTCCCATCCCGGATAGCCTGCCAGAGTAGCCAGATAGTCCTCTCCGTAATATTCATACTGATCCCCGATTCCGCCGGTCTGACGCCAGACTATATCCCTGGGACTCGCTATGGTTACCGTGTCGAAGATCCACTCACCGTTCTTTCCGCTGCCGTCCACCTGCTGACCGGCCTCGTTTCGTTCCGTATAGGTCTCCCACCTGCCGCAGGCCTCCAGGATCCGGCGAAATTCCTCTCCGTCAAAGCTGCAGGTCTTATTCTCATAATCGATAAAATGCTCTCCGTAATACCTTATCCCCATACAGTAATTCAGCGCGGTGTTCGGACTCTGGGACGAGAGCATCCGGTTTTCCTCCCCCAGCTCCAGGAACTTCCAGATCGTCCAGTCCTCCCCCAGGAGGAAATCCCCCCTGGCCCGCATGGTCTGCAGAGTGAATCCAGGGATCACGGTCACATTCTTCCCGCCCACAGTGCACGCCGCCCCTACGGATGCCAGAATATCTTCTTTCCCCAGAGAGGAACTGTTTTCAAAATAGGGATCCAGATCCTCGAAAGCGCCGTGCCTTGCCAGGTCTCCGGTGTAAATCCGGCCCACTTCCATCAGATCCGCCCCTTCCCCCCGCAGAAGCGCCTTCTGCAGAGCTTCGCCGTCTCCCACATGGGCTATCTCCACCCTGTATTTACGGCTCTGCCGATTATACATCTGCACCAGAAATTCCGTAACAGGAGAAGAATAATCTGTAGTCAAAGTCACAACCTGTCTCGCCGGATACTCTCCTCCATCCTCAAAGGTAACTCTGGCAAAGGTCAGCACCTGCCTGCCATAAGTGAAAAAGGGAATCTCGCACATCAGCGTAAACGCTCCGTCCGCCACGCATACCTTTTCCAGGCTGTCCGAGTCCAGCTGAAGATATTCCTCTCCCCATTCCCACAGGCGCCTGCTTTCCCCGGTTTCCGGCACCCAGGCATCCATGCCTTCTCCTGTGCGCAGGAGGAGCCCCTCCTCATATCCGTCATACACCGCAAGAGGTGCCGCCGGGCAGGCATACTGTCCCTCTCCGCCGCCCAGCTCCGCGAATACCGTTTCATTCCCCTTCACACAGTATCCGTATACCCTGCCGTCCGCTCCCGCCGCGACGCCGTCCAGAGATTCCAGCTCCGGCCTGTATACCGCCTCCAGAACACCGTCCGTCCCGTAGCAAAAAACACATCCGTCCGCTCCGCGGCTGTAGAGAACGATCCTGCCGTCCCCGGTAACCGTTCCCTGGTCCAGCCGATCTCCCATGCATTCCAATTCCCCGGAGTCCGGCTCCGTCCGCCACAGAAGATCTCCCTGGGGCCCGTACTTCTCCAGTCTGTAGGCTTCGGCCTCCTGCTCCCGGTCATATAACCGCCAGAAAATATAACAATTGTCCTCCCTGTCCGCCAGCAGCAGCGGCCGGTTGACCTCCCCCATCCGCTCCACATCGGTTACCGCATAGCATTTCTCCTGAAAGCCGTCCGCAATCCGCTCTCTGGTGATTCCGAAATATTCGGTATCCGACCTCTGATCTCCGGTTCCTTCCCCTTCCGCCGCGAAATCGGTTACATAGAGCCAATCCCCGTTGATTGCATAAGACCGGTCTGTCTTCCACTCGGCCAGGGCCGAATCCATTTCCAAATAATGAAAGTCCGCCACGGCCCTGATTCCGCCGCTGCCGTCTGTGGAAGCATCAGCATCCGTTTCCCCGGACTCTGGCCGTATCTGTCCGGAAGATGCCTGCTCTGTACCTCCTTCCTCCACGCCGGAAACGGAGTCCGGGAGATCCCGGGCTCCGCAGGAAGCGGTTGTCAATGACAGCAGCAATAACATTCCTGCTTTATTCTTAATTGCATTCCTAAAACACATTTTCATTTTAATTCCCACCTTTTTCCTCTTGCTGCTTCCGATTCCTTACTGGCTGTTCTCTTAATTAACATGCCGATACTCAACTTCGGTGTGGGAGTCTATTATCTCGGAACGTCCGCAGGTCTTTTTAGGACATATATACCTGGTAACTACAGTAACATTAACTTTATAAACATAACAATTCGCCAAAACATGTGCAGGTTTGTAATAACAGAATAACAGCTCATACTCCCTTTGTCCAGTGACAGAGTTGTTCAAAAACTACAAACTTTTTTCAACAACTCTGTCCCTTTTCATATAAGCCACAGCATGGTACAATAAAGCCACATGCTTAATACGGCAAAATATCGAAAATCAAATACTCAAACAATTTATTCGTTTCGGCACTGCAATAACTTTGTGTGCCGCAGTACTTACAGCACCTCATATACCTGGTGTATATGAGGCCGAAAGTGAAAACAGCAAATCTGAATGTAATATCACCTTACCGGAATCGGAGAATCATTCGGAAATCGCCCCTCTAAATGATATTGCTGATGAAAAATTTGAAGATGTATAATTGTAAGTCAATATGCTATTCATCACTGCCCTCCTGGGCCTCCAATTTTGTCAAAAATATTTTCTCATAGTATTTCCGCTTATCCAGCCTGCTGAAAAGCAGGCATCGGGTAAGTTCTGTTTTGGCACTCAATGTTCCGTTACTTTCCAGTCCTGCCTCTTTCCTTTTTGTATCATTCCACCAACGGTCATATAAAGATATGGCTATGGAGTGTAATCTGCGAAAATAAAGGCATTCTTCAAGAATCATCCCACTATATCGATCTGCCTGGTCATCCCTTCTTCCCCCGCAGACTGCTGATATATGCGCCGAACTGCTTTCTCTCCATCCAATCCGCCATCACTTCACCTTCCATCCGTTCCTGTTTCACATTCTTCCACCAGTGAAGAATCCGCCGCGGCCCCGTATCCTTCACTTCAAGCCGATCTCCGCAGCAGTAATGACACCCATGTCAGTATTTATTTAATCCATTCTCCTTCTGCGTCATGATACAGTGCTGCTCCGCTTTGTCCACATCTGCATTTTCAAAAATGCCGGGAAGCAGTCAGGCTCAGCCGGATGCCATACCCTGTGTTGGCAAAGTGGCCCTTCTGTGAGCCTTGGACGCTGCCGCCAGGATGGTTTTGTGTCAGCCCGGTCGGGCATGGAAAGGAACGCCCAGGACAATCATCTGCCTGGCGAAGTTCAGCTCTCTGTCGGTCCATCCGTAGAGGATGCAGGTGCGGTGGGCGTACTCCGGGATGCAGACATCGTTGTACCCGGAGGTCAGGATGGAAAATACGTTCACATGGGGGCTCACTTTCCGTCTGTATTCCAGAATCAGGTCGAAGACATCGTTCTCCTTTTCATGCTGGAAAAAGCCCCGAGAAAGGACGGAGACGGTGTGTCGTGCTCTACCATTGAGCTACCGCCGGTCTCCCGGCAGATGGGGGTCGAACCCATAACAACGCGATCATAAGTCGAAGTAACCGTCTCCTGCGCATCGGGGCTGTGTTAACTGTTCCATGTTGAGGATATATATTTTTATCGGCCGGAAGCCGGGATTTGTTAACGCTTCTCCGGGATGAGGATGAGATACAATAAATTTGCAGCATTCCGCACGGGAAGGCGCATATATACTGGTGTTTCTCTCCTGAAAGTGCAAATCTCCACATTTTATTGTGGCGAATAAAGGGGGGATGTGATATAATCAAACTTAAAAAAATAGGATTGTGGAGGACAAAAGGGAATATGGGTATTCGCGGATCATCGCAGAAACAGTGAATCTGCCAGAGTTATTGATAAGTTTGCAAAAGGAAAGAAATCTAAGTTAAATGAATGAGAAAGCAATATATTGAAACCGTGTTTGACCATACGGGATTTGGAGCGGATAAGGCAGAGTTTGATGAGCAGGCCGGGGGCAGAGGCGAAAACCGGAACAGGAGCATAAAATGAATCAGGCAATTGTAACCCTGAAAAAAGGGGAAGGACGTACCCTGAAAGCGGGCGGCGCATGGGTATATGACAATGAAATCGAATCAATACTGGGGAGCTTTGAGAATGGGGATGTGGTGACAGTCCATGATTTTGACGGTTATTGTATGGGTTGCGGCTATATCAACACAAGGTCGAAGATCACAGTGCGCCTGCTGTCCCGCAGAAAGGATGCCGTCATAGATGAAGCCTTTCTGGAACAGCGGGTCAGGGATGCATGGGAATATCGCAGACAGACTATCGATACATCCAGCTGCCGCGTGATTTTCGGGGAGGCGGACTTCTTACCGGGGATCGTGGTGGACAAATTCTCTGATGTGCTGGTGGTGGAGTCTCTGGCGCTGGGGATAGACCGTTGGAAGGTTACGATCGTAAATGCATTGAAGAAGGTCATGGCGGAGGATGGGATCCATATCCGCGGAGTCTACGAACGCAGCGATGCCAGGGTGCGCCGGCAGGAGGGCATGGAGAGGGTCAAAGGATTTATCGGAGAACCTTTCGACACAAAGGTGGAAATTCTGGAAAACGGCGTCCGGTACATGGTGGATGTGGAAGAGGGACAGAAAACCGGATTTTTCCTGGATCAGAAAAATAACCGGGCGGCGATCCATCCTTTCTGCAGGGGGAAAAAGGTGCTGGACTGCTTTACCCATACCGGCTCCTTTGCGCTGAATGCAGGGATTGCCGGCGCGGACAGTGTGCTGGGGGTGGATGCCTCCCAGGTGGCCATAGAGCAGGCGGAAGAGAATGCCAGGCTCAATCACCTGGAGGAAAAAGTCCGTTTCCAATGTGCGGACGTATTTGAACTTCTTCCGGAACTGGAACGGGCGGGAGAGAAATATGACGTGGTTATCTTAGATCCTCCCGCGTTTACAAAATCACGCAGTTCCGTCAAAAATGCAGTGAAGGGTTATCGTGAGATCAATCTGAGAGGCCTGAAGCTGGTGCGGGACGGCGGCTTTCTGGTGACCTGTTCCTGCTCTCATTTTATGGAGCCGGAGCTTTTTTCCAAAACATTGCGGGAAGCTGCCGCAGGCGCGCATAAGCGGCTCCGGCAGGTGGAATTCCGCACCCAGGCCTGTGACCACCCCATCCTTTGGGCGGCGGATCAGACATATTACTTGAAATTTTACATTTTCCAGGTATGCGGGGAGCGGTAAAATAAATATTTTTCTTGACAAGTGCGCCTGTCCTGCACTATAATCACATCCATATAGAGAGGCTGTGAAGAGGATCAGTACAGATTTGCAAGCATCCCAGAGAGAGAACGTGATATCCGGCGCTGCGGCGAACAGTGAAGAGACGGGTATGGCTGAGAGGTTCTTATGCGGAGGATCTGGAACCTGCCTTGGAGCTTTCATGCGAGGTCGGTCTGCGGCGCATTTGCTGCAGGCGAGGATGTGGAAAATCCGGGACGAAAGCATGGCGCAGGCCGGCGTTAAAGGCAGAAGAGATGGACGCAGCCGCGTCAAGCAGGGTGGCACCGCCGGATTTCCGGTCCCTTCGGGGATGGAAATACGGCGTTTTTTGGTATTGGACGGAGCATATGCGGCACTGGAACAGGAGGAGAATATGGCAGACAAGAAAATGGTAGAAGAGATTACTTCCATGGAAGTGGATTTCGCGCAGTGGTACACGGATGTAGTAAAAAAAGCGGAGCTGATCGATTATACATCCGTAAAGGGGTGCATGGTAATTAAGCCTGCCGGCTACGCGATCTGGGAATTGATCCAGAAGCAGCTGGACGCAAGATTCAAGGAGACAGGGGTTGAGAACGTATACCTGCCCATGTTCATCCCGGAATCCCTGCTCCAAAAGGAGAAAGACCATGTAGAAGGTTTTGCGCCTGAGGTAGCCTGGGTGACCCACGGCGGGCTTGCGCCTCTGGCAGAGAAACTCTGTGTGCGCCCTACTTCAGAGACGCTTTTCTGTGATTTTTATAAGAATGATATCCAGTCCTATCGGGACCTGCCCAGGGTGTACAACCAGTGGTGTTCCGTAGTGCGCTGGGAGAAGGAGACCAGGCCTTTCCTGCGTTCCAGGGAGTTCTTGTGGCAGGAGGGGCATACTGCTCATGCAACGGAGGAAGAGGCGCAGGAGCGCACCATCCAGATGCTGAATCTTTATGCGGATTTCTGTGAAGAAGTGCTCGCCATACCGGTGATCCGGGGACAGAAGACCGATAAAGAAAAGTTCGCGGGCGCGGTGGCCACCTATGCCATTGAAGCGCTGATGCATGACGGCAAGGCGCTGCAGGCGGGAACCTCCCACAATTTCGGGGACGGATTCGCCCATGCCTTCGGCGTTCAGTTTACGGATAAAGACAATACTCTGAAATACGTGCATCAGACTTCCTGGGGCATGACTACCCGGCTCATCGGCGCCATTATCATGGTACATGGCGACAACGAGGGCCTGGTGCTGCCGCCCAGAGTGGCTCCGGTTCAGATCTGCATTGTGCCCATTCAGCAGAAAAAGGAAGGGGTACTGGACAAGGCTCGGGAACTCCGCGGCATTTTGAGCAAAAATTTCCGTGTAAAGGTAGATGATACGGACAAGAGCCCTGGATGGAAATTTGCGGAAGCGGAAATGCGCGGCTATCCCATTCGCGTGGAGATCGGCCCCAAGGATCTGGCGGCAGGAAAATGTGTCATCTGCCGCAGAGACACCAGGGAGAAACTGGAAGTCAGTCTGGACGAACTGGAGGCAAAGGCTGGGGAACTGTTGGAGACCATTCAGAAAGAGATGCTGGACCGCGCCAGAAAACACAGAGATGCCCATACCTATACTGCCGTCAATATAGAAGAATTCGAGAGGATTTTTAATGAGAAATCCGGATTTGTAAAGGCAATGTGGTGCGGCAATGAGGAATGCGAAGTGCAGATCAAGGAGAAACTGAGTGTGACAAGCCGCTGCATGCCCTTCGAACAGGAGCACATTTCAGATACCTGTGTATGCTGTGGCAAACCGGCGAAAAAGATGGTATACTGGGGACGGGCATATTAAGGAAGTGTCACGAAATAAATTTGCAGTACAACCCGACTGCAGACTGCCAGCCAGGTATTTTCCTGGAGGCATCACTGTAAATCCTGGCGGTCTGCAGTATAATACAGAATGCCGGAAAACATCCCTGAACGCGGCAGAAAGAAGAATCAGAAAACGAGAGAAAGAGAGGCCGGAAAGATGATTTATAACACATATCAGATCACACTGGAGGGTTCACAGCCCGGCGCGAGACTGACCACCTATATTCAGGATCATTCCGAGGAAATAGCCGTAGCCGACAGACCGTTGATCCTGGTCTGCCCGGGCGGCGGATACGAGTGGACTTCCGAAAGGGAGGGCGAACCGCTGGCAATGCAGTTTCTTGCCATGGGGTATCATGCTGCCGTGCTGAAATATTCCTGTGCGCCGGCCGTATTTCCCACTGCGCTCACGGAGCTGGCATACAGTGTCCGGCTGATTCGGCAGAACGCGGCGGCATGGCATGTGGATCCGGATAAGATCATCGTTCTGGGCTGTTCCGCAGGCGGCCATCTGGCGGCTTCTCTGGGAGTGTTCTGGGAGAAGGCGTTTCTGGCGGAAGCTTTGGGTCATGGGGACGCTGACCGCACCGTTTTCCGCCCGGACGGCATGATCCTGTGTTATCCAGTGATTACTTCGGGAGAATATGCCCACAGAAGCTCTTTCGATAAGCTGCTTGGCGGGCAGGAGGAGGCGCTCTCCAGGAAGCTGGGGACGCCGGCGCTGGAGCTTGTATCTCTGGAGAAGCAGACGGGCGCAGGCACGCCGCCGGCTTTCATCTGGCATACTTTTACGGACAATGCCGTGCCGGTGGAGAATTCGCTTTTGTTTGTCAGCGCCCTGAGGCGGGCGGGGGTGCGGACGGAATTCCATATGTATCCCTGCGGCGGACATGGCCTGTCTCTTGCCAACCGCCTGACGCTGGACAGAAGCGGCTGTGCCCTTCAGGAGGAATGTACTTCATGGATATCCATGGCGCATACATGGATCGAACATCAATACGTGAAAGGATCATAGAAATTGAATTACATCGTATTTGATTTGGAGTGGAATCAAAGCAGTACCGGCCTGGAAGAGGAAACGGCATGCCTTCCTTTTGAGATCATTGAGATCGGTGCGGTGAAATTAGATGACAATGGTGTCAGAAACGGCACATTCAGCCAGTTGGTCAAACCGGCTGTTTACCATGAGATGAACCGGGCTACAGGCAGGCTTGTGCATATACAGATGGAGGAGCTGGAGAACGGCAGTCCTTTTGTCCCTGCGGCGGAGCGCTTCCTTAAATGGTGCGGAGCGGAGGCCTGCCGCTTCTGCACCTGGGGCAGCGCTGACTTAACGGAACTTCAGCGTAATATGAAGTTTTACGGCATGGCGCCGCTGGCGGAGGGCCCCATTGTCTATCTGGATGTGCAGAAGCTGTTCAGCATTGCCTATGAGGACGGAAAATCCAGAAGGGCGCTGGAGCATGCCGTTGATTTCCTGGCGCTGGAGAAGGAGATTCCTTTTCACAGAGCTTCCGGGGATGCGCATTACACGGCAAAAGTATTTGCAAAGATCCTGTCGGAGAGGCCGGATGTCCTGAAAAATGTGTCTTACGATGTGTTCCATCCCCCGCTGAACAGAAAGACGGAGATAAAGATTCAATTTGACAATTATGAGAAATATATCTCCAGGGAATTTCAGGACAGGGCAGAAGCTTTTGAAGACAGAGAAGTAGTATCAAGCAAATGTTATCTCTGTCATAGAAATCTTCGGAAAAAGATCAAGTGGTTTACGCCCAACGGACGGAATTATTACTGCCTGGCCCACTGTGAAAAGCACGGTTACCTGAAAGGGAAGATCAGGGTCCGGAAATCCGTGGACGAAAAAGTGTATATCGTCAAGACCACGAAACTGATCTCCCCCGAGGAGGCGGCAGGGTTAAAAAACCGCAGCGAGCATGTCAAAAAGCAGCAGCTGCAGCATAGGCTTCACGGCAAAACTGACCTGGATTAACCGACCACAGGGTGCAGGATCCTTAGTAACTGTCACACATATTTCCTTGTGGAAGGATTTGCACCCTAATTTTTATACATTCTGCGGTTACGCCGCTTCCATTCCTTTCTGCCGTTCCTCCCTTTTCTGCGGCGGTGTTTCCGGTCTGCAAATTGATAGTTTCTTAAAATTGCCCGCACAAGCAGCATGATCAGCATCACACCTGCAAGAACGCCCATTCCGATGAGAATATAGGCTACATTTACAAAAATAACAGGCTTTTCCGGCTCCGCAATAGACGGCATGTCTTCCGGCGCAGCATCGAAAAGGCTGTGTTCCTTCCGGATGGCGGAAAAAATGACCCTGACAGAGCCGATGGGAACATTCCGGTAGGTATAGGAGATAACGGCAGCCTGGTTTTCATTTTCCGTATCATAGGAAATGACAGATTCGGTGTCATCCAGGGAGGCAGTCCGGGGCAGCAGGATGAAATCGTCCTGGTTCAGGGACAGGAAAGGCTGAGAACTGCCGAAGATATCATTTCCGCTGTAGAACAGGCCCGTATTGTCGATGCTGTACCTGTCATCTGTCTGGGCCACATTTACCTTTTCGAAATTGGAGAAGCCGTATTCGAACAGCGCAATGGTATCCAGATACTGCCAGGGGGCTTCGTCATGCATGACCACGCAGATCAGCTTCAGGCCGTCCTTTTCCGCGGAGGACACCAGACAGCTTCTGGCAGCGTCGGTATAGCCGGTTTTGCAGCCCACAATATACTCGTATGCATATTCGCCTGTGGGGATGATCTTCATAATGTTATTTTCCAGCTTGCCGGAGGGGAGCTTCTCTGTGGGGGGAAAATCAATCCGCCTGGACAGAGTGATCTTGCACAGCATCTCATTGGCAAAGAAAGCTCTCCCGATCATGGCCAGGTCGTAGGCAGTGGTATAATGCTCTTCGTCCGGCAGGCCGTTTGGATTCACAAAGTGGGAGTCCAGACACCCCAGCTCTGCCGCTCTTTCGTTCATGATGCCGGCGAAAACGGACCAGTCCGTTGTCTCCGTGATATGCTCTGCCACCGCGTAGCAGACTTCATTGGCGGAACGGATCAGGATTGCGTTCAGGCTCTGTTCCATGGACAGCTCCTCCCCCGGGTTCATGGCGATATGGCTGCTGTCCCTGGGAGTATCGAAGACAGCATCGTGGGAAAAAGTGACTGTCTCATCCATCCCGCAGCGCTCCGATGCGATCAGGGCGGTAAGAATCTTGGTGGTGCTGGCGGGGTACTGGCGCTGGTGGATATTTTTCGAATACAGCACGGTGCCAGTCTCCGCCTCTATCAAAATGGCGGACTCGGCCCCTGTCACAGGACCGTCGGGCCAGTCGGGGATATCATTGGACTGGATTTCCATGGCGCGGTGGGTTTCCAGGCGCAGCTCCGCCTCGGAGGAGGCGTTGACGGGGATGACCGGGCAAAATGCCAGGCTGCCGGCCAGCGCGGCTGCAGCCAGAAGGAATAAATATCTATGTGAAATCTGTTTCGACATGTTTGACCTCTCTGTAATGGATTTGTGCCTTTTGGGCGGTTGTTTTTATTATACACCATTCCGGGGTGTAATTCACTTATTTTGTGAAATAATTCTTTTCCGTTATCTGTGACGTTCACTTTTATGATTGACAAGCGCTTAAAATTAAAGTACAGTTAGTAGGGAAACAAAAGGTAGAAAATGGAAAAGAAAGAGTAGTAAGAGAGATGAGGTTACGTAATATAACAGGATCGAGGGAGGTGATCTCAAGCAGCCCTTATGTGATAAAAGAAGAGATGCAGCGGGAATGCGCCGGCAGATGGAGAGAGATCTTTGGAAACCAGGCGCCTGTCAGGATCGAGGCAGGCATGGGAAAGGGCAGGTTTCTATATACTATGGCCAGGCTGAATCCCGGCATCAATTACGTAGGCATTGAAAAATATTCCAGTGTATTGCTGCGGGCCGTCCACAGGATGGAACAGGAGGAGCTTCCGAATCTGAAATTCCTGCGGATGGATGCGGAGAATATCGCGGAGGTGTTTGGACCGGGAGAGGTGGACAGGATCTATCTGAATTTTTCGGATCCCTGGCCAAAGGACAGGCATGCCAAACGCAGGCTTCCGTCCAGAGAATTTCTGGCGCGGTTTGCCCGGATCCTGAAGCCGGGCGGCAGGCTGGAGTTCAAGACGGACAACAGGCCGCTCTTTGATTTTGCGATGGAGGAGCTGAAGGCGGCTCCGGCGTGGGAACTGGAGGCATCCACATATGACCTTCATGGCGATGAAGGGTTGATGAAGGGCAATATCATGACGGAGTATGAGGAAAAATTTTCCTCTATAGGAAATCCAATCTGTAAGTATATTATAGTGCGGAAACAGGAGAAACTGTAAAGAGGCTGTGGAAAGCGGCGGAGCTTGCAAACAGAAGACAGGTATGCATGCTTTCACGCGATTAAAGAAAAGTCTGCTGAAGCGGACAGGAGGTAAAAAATGGAATACAAATTTACAACAGACAATTTTGAGGCAGAGGTATTGAAGTCGGACATTCCCGTGCTGGTGGATTTCTATGCGGACTGGTGCAATCCCTGCAAGATGATGGGGCCTGTGGTGGCTAAGATTGCGGCGGAATATGAGGGAAAGATCAAAGTCGGAAAGTGCAATATCGACGAGAACATGGATCTGGCGAAGAACTGCCGGGTATCCAGTATTCCGGCATTCATTATCTTTAAGGGCGGGAAGCCTGCGGCGAATTTTGTAGGTGCCATGCCTGCAGCAGAATTAAAGCAGAAAGTGGAGCAGGCGTTGGGATAACATGAAAGAAAGAACATTCATGAAAAAAGATTTTATTATATACGAGACAAAGCGGACGCTGCTCTGTGTGGTGGCAGCCTTTGTGTATGCGCTGGGTGTGAACCTGTTTATTGTGCCGGCAGGGCTGTACTCGGGCGGTGTCATGGGTTTCTCCCAGGTCATCCGTACTGTGCTGAGCAGATATTTCGGGTTGGATTTCGGGGGCTTTGATGTAGCCGGTTTGATTTATTATATGATCAATGTCCCGCTGTTTATACTTGCGTTTACCAGGCTGGGAAAGACATTCTTTTTCAAAACGCTGGTCACCGTTACGGCGATGACCGCGTTCCTGTCCGTCATTCCGGTTACGGTGATCGTGGAGGACAGAATGGCGGCCTGCGTAGTGGGCGGCATTATCTCCGGCAGCGGGATCGGCGTGATGCTCCGGATGGCTTCCTCCAGCGGCGGAATGGATGTGGTTGGGCTGATTCTGGCCAGGTGGAAGAAGGACTTTAGCGTGGGAAAGGCCGGGCTTATGCTGAATCTGGTACTGTACGGGATATGTTTTTTCCTGTTTGATGTGGAGATTGTGGTGTACTGTATTATTTATGCGGCAGTATACTCTACCGCCATGGACAGGGTACATACCCAGAATATCAATGTGGAGGCCAATATCGTCACCAAGGCCGATACGCCGGAACTGGAGAAGGCGGTCTTCGATGAACTGTACAGGGGCATGACAAAATGGACTACCCAGGGTGCTTATACCCATCAGGAGTCCCATATGCTGTACGTCACGCTGTCCAAGTACGAGGTAGGCCGATTGAAGGCGATCGTTCATAAGTATGATCCCCATGCGTTCATTGTGATCAATGAAGGGGTCAGCGTGGACGGGAATTTCCTGAAGAAGCTGTAGGATGCGGCGCCGGAGTATGCTGCGTTTGCATTGTCATTGTTTAAAAAAGAGGAACTGTTCATTTCAGGCGTACAGGTTCCTCTTTTTTGTTTACTTTTTGCCGGATTTTGATGCCTTTTTCGAATACGGTGCAGCCGTTGATTTTGTGTCGGGACTATACGTTACGTTTATCCGCAAGCATCGCCGCCACAAATCCCCTGAACAGCGGGTGGGGCCTGTTGGGGCGGGATTTCAGCTCCGGGTGCCCCTGGGTGGCTACATAGAAGGGATGCTCCGTGAGCTCGCACATCTCCACAATGCGTCCGTCGGGGGAAGTGCCGGAGAGGCGCAGGCCGTTTTCCGTCAACACCGCCCGATAATCATTGTTGACCTCGTAGCGGTGGCGGTGCCTTTCGTAGATGGTTTCCTCGCCGTACAGCTCATAGGCTCTGGAAGCCCTGTCCAGTACACAGGGATACGCACCCAGACGCAGAGTGCCGCCGATGTCTTCCACGCCGTTCTGGTCCGGCATCAGGGCGATGACCGGATGGGTGGTATTGGGGTCCAGCTCGATGCTGTGGGCATCCCGGTAACCCAGCACATTGCGGGCATATTCAACGATGGTAAGCTGCATGCCGAGACACAGTCCAAGCATGGGCTTGCTATGGGTACGGGCATATCGGATTGCCGTGATCTTGCCCTCAATGCCCCGGGAGCCGAAGCCGCCGGGAATCAGGATGCCGTTTACGTCGGAAAACAGTTCTTCCGCATTTTCTTCCGTGACGGTTTCGGAATCAATCCATTTGATATGCACTGTGGCATGGTTGGAGATACCGCCGTGCTTCAGCGCTTCTACTACACTGATGTAGGCGTCGTGGAGGGCGACATATTTTCCCACCAGGGCCACAGTGACTTCATCGGTGGGATGTTTTAAGGCGTCCACCATCTTCTCCCAGTCTGTCAGGTCGGGTTCGGGACAGTCCAGATGCAGGCATTCGCATGCAACCTGGGCCAGATGCTCCTTCTCCATGGCCAGGGGCGCTTCGTAGAGATATTCCACATCCAGGTTCTGTAATACCCGTTTGCTGGGGACATTGCAAAACAGCGCAATTTTGTCTTTCAGGCCATCTTCCAGAGGATGCTCGCTTCTGCATACAATAATATCCGGCTGAATGCCCATTCCCTGCAGGTCTTTTACGCTGGCCTGGGTGGGTTTCGTTTTCAATTCCTGGGAAGCACTCAGATAGGGAATCAGTGTGACATGAATCAGAATGGCGTTTTCATGCCCTACATCCTGCTGAAACTGGCGGATGGATTCCAGAAAGGGCTGGCTTTCAATGTCGCCGACTGTGCCGCCTACCTCGATAATGGCGATACGGGTATCGGGATCTGTGAAATTCCGATAAAAACGACTCTTGATTTCGTTTGTGATATGGGGTATGACCTGCACCGTGCCGCCGCCGTAATCCCCGCGGCGTTCCTTTTGAAGTACAGCCCAGTATACTTTGCCGGTGGTGACGTTGGAATTTTTCCCCAGGCTTTCGTCGATAAAACGTTCGTAATGTCCCAGGTCCAGGTCGGTTTCGGCTCCGTCGTCGGTGACGAATACTTCCCCGTGCTGGATGGGGTTCATGGTGCCCGGGTCTATGTTGATATAAGGGTCAAATTTCTGCATGGTAACCTTGTAGCCGCGGGCTTTCAGCAACCGTCCCAGGGATGCGGCCGTAATGCCCTTTCCCAGGCCGGAGACTACGCCGCCTGTGACAAATACATATTTAACTGCCATATTGTTATCCTCCTGTTCCAGTTCCGTCTCTGCGCTCCGCCCCCTTTCCAGGGAAGAGAGCTTCGTCTGTAAAGTGCGCATCCGGAACTTTCTTCCCGGGGCCTTTGCTCCGGGACTGATATATTCCGGTTCCGCATCCCCGTCCAGTACCGAAGCATGGCAGAGAATTTCCTTTTTAATATTTTCTGCGGGTGGTCTGGATGGGTTCGCAGGTCAGGTCTACGCCCAGCTTTTTGAAAATTTTGATATCTACCTCGGAGAGCATTACCGAAGTGTGTACCTGGCATCCCTTCAGGCTGGGGAGCTGCTCCAGGGCCCGCCTGGCATTTTCGTCGCTGCAGGCTGCCAGAGTCAGGGCAATCAGTACCTCATCGGTGTGAAGCCGGGGATTCTTGCCGCCCAGGTAGCGCACTTTCAGATCCTGAATGGGTTCGATAGCCTCCGGTTTAATCAGCTTCAGGTTATGGTCCACGTCCGCCAGATATTTCAGGGCATTCAGCAGCAGGGCTGCGGAAGCACCCAGAAAGTCCGAGGTCTTGGAAGTGATGATATGTCCGTCAGGCAACTCGATGGCCGCAGTGGGTACTCCCAACGCTTCTGCCAGTTCTTTTGCGACAGAGGTGACTTTCCTGTCGGCGGTGGTGATTTTGGCCTGTTTCATCAGCAGTTCAATCTTGAGCAGCTCGTTTTCGGAAGCGTCGTCCCGGACCATTCTGCCAAGAGTGGTATAATAGCGGCGGATAATCTCCATCTTCGAGGCCTCGCAGCATGCTTCATCGTCGATGATACAGTTGCCGGCCATGTTGACACCCATGTCAGTAGGGGATTTATAGGGATTTTCCCCGTAAATACTTTCGAAAATAGCATTCAGCACCGGGAAAATCTCGATATCCCGGTTATAATTTACCGCTGTCTCGCCATAGGCCTCCAGGTGGAAGGGATCGATCATGTTTACATCGTTCAGATCCGCAGTGGCCGCTTCATAGGCCAGATTGATGGGATGCTTTAACGGTATGTTCCAGATGGGGAAGGTCTCGAATTTGGCGTAGCCGGCTTTGATGCCCCGCTGTCTGTCATGGTAGAGCTGGGAGAGGCAGGTGGCCATCTTGCCGCTGCCCGGCCCTGGCGCCGTGACCACAATCAGGGGACGGGTGGTTTCGATGTAATCGTTTTTCCCGTAGCCGTTTTCGCTGACAATCAGAGAGACATTGGCAGGATAGCCTTCAATGGTGTAGTGAAGGTATACTTTAATGTTTTTCTTTTCCAGCTTTGCCTTGAACTGCTCCGCGCTGTGCTGCCCCTGGTAATGGGTGATAACCACGCTGCCCACATACAGTCCTCTGCTCTGGAACTCGTCGCGCAGGCGCAGCACATCGACGTCATAGGTAATCCCCAGGTCGCCGTGTATCTTATTCTTTTCGATATCCACTGCGCTGATGACGATGACGATTTCGGCGCAGTCCGACAGCTGCATCAGCATCTGCAGCTTCGCGTCGGGAGCGAAGCCGGGCAGTACCCTGGAAGCGTGATAGTCGTCGAAGAGCTTTCCGCCGAATTCCAGATAGAGCTTGTCCCCAAACTGGACAATACGCTCCTTGATGTGTTCCGACTGCGTTTTCAGGTATTTGTCATTGTCAAAACCAATTTTCATTTCCAGCCTCGCTTTCGTAGTTATACTCATGTCCCAAAACATTCGCCGACATTAAACTTATAACTCGTGAGCGCTTCTGTATGCTCACGAGTTTTCCTTTTTCAAAAAATACCCTTCTATTCTATCACAGAATTTTGCGGAATACCATATTAAGATAAAAAAGAATTCTCATGAATTATCAAAGAATTCATTTCGCCGCGTCCCGGTATTGGCGCGACTTATTCCCATCCTCCCGGTAACCATATGGAAATCTCACAGAAAAGGATATGGCGGTCAAAAAAATGCTGATTGCGGCCAGTCTATTGAATTTCGGCAGAAACTATACTATAGTAAGCAAATGCAGCTTACTATAGTTGAACGCGGCGCAAAGAGACGCGCCTTTTATCGGGAGCGAAGGGAATGCAGAATAAGACAGGAGCGTGGTATAATGCGGATTGTGATTGTGGAGGACGATATTGGTTTCGTTGAGGAAGTGGAGAAAACAATAAGGGATTTCCATGCTGACAAAAGGGAAGCCGTTGAAATCCGGCATCTGGAGAGCACCACGCTTCTGGAGGAATTAAAGGGGCAGAAAAGTTATGATATCTATCTGTTTGATGTGGAGATGCCCGGAATGAGCGGTCTGGAGCTGGCTGCGAAGGTGCGCTTTCTGGACACGAACGCGCGGATCGTATTTCTGACTTCCTATGAGAAATATGCGCTCCAGAGTATTCGGACAGGAGCATATTACTATATACTGAAGGATTCCTATCAGAAGGAACTGCGCATGATTCTGGAGCGTATCCGCCGTGAGGAAGAGGAACAAAAAGCAGATTATTATGTGATTCTGACCAAAACCCACGGCTATAAAGTGCGCATGGATCATATTCTGTATGTGACAAAGGAGAAGAAATATGCCTTTTTTCAGTGCCTGAACGGCGGGGTATATATGGAAAGGGATTCCCTTGAGAAGATTTACGGCCGTCTTCCCAGGGAACGGTTTCTGATGATTGAAAGGGGGATCATCGTAAACATGAAACATATTATGCAGTTTGAGCATCTAAAAGTGACCATGCGCAACGGAGATATCCTTCCTGTGGGCAGAAATCTAAACGGGGTCGTGAAGGACAGGCCTCGAAATACCACTGTAGAAAGGGTGAACATTATGAAATTAAAGGCAATGAAATGGGCTTTTGGACTTGCATGGTATCTGGATAAGAAACTGTTGATTCTATGCTCTGTGATTTTGTCCGCAGTGTCCGTCCTGCCCGCAGTCGCGCTGACTTACAGGCAGGATATTCTGGCGGCGCTGAATGCTTTTCTGGAAACCGGGGAAGGGAGCATGGAGGCAGTTTTCCCCACGATTCTTCTGCTTGGAATGGTTACGGCACTGATAGGAATTTCCAATCGTCTGAATACGGAATTTGTTTACTCGATTATGTTTGATTCCTACTATTTCGGTATGGAGGAGATTCTGATGGATTGTGTCCAGAGTTATTCCATGGAAGAACTCTTGCAAAAGGAGACCAACGACGAATACCATGCCTGTGTTCTCCGGGAAGGCGCCCTGACGGATTTTATCTGCTGTTTCTGTTCTCTCCTGGGGAAATTTGTGGGGCTGTTCTCTCTCCTTCTGGTGGCGTTTTCGGTATCAAAATGGGTGTTTTTTATAACCGCTGTTTACATAGCAGGAATCATGTGTCTGAACCTGAATTTTACGGAGCGGATGCGGGATTACTGGAAGGAAATAAGGGATAAGGAACGTCTTGCACAGTATTACGAGAGTATGCCCGCAGAGCCGGACTGTGCCAGGGAAATGCGCATTTTTGAGTCAAAAGAAATGATTCTCAGGAACTGGAGAGAGGCATACGGAGCGGTTTTTGAGCATGGAAGAAAGTATAATCTGGCAGTGGAACTGAGGACTTTTATCAGTGGATTCGGACTGTATCTTTTTCTGGTTGTGATGATTGTTTATTCGCTGTTTGAACTGGCGGAAGGGAATATGCAGGTGGATGTTCTGCTTGTGATTTTTACCCTGTGCATGAATGTATTTATGGCAGTTTCCGGTGTGGCGAAGACACTTATAAGCGCAGATTACGGTTTATGCGCATTAGAACGGCAATACCGCATTTTTGGAAGCAGAATAGAATGCGGAGAGCAAAGCGGGGAAAACAGGGAAGCGGAAGAGCAGGAGGCGGAAACCGGAGAGACAACAGCCCCGGGGCAATGGGACCGGGAAGACAATAGCCCGGAGCAATGGAACCATAGAGACAACAGCCAGGGCCATAGAACCGGAAAGACAACAGCCAGGGACAATGGAAGCAGAGAGGTCAGCGACTTGGAGAAGGAGACAGACCGGAGAAAAAGCCCTCCCGTATTCAGAACAGAAAACCTCTGCTTCTCTTACAGGGATAACAGGCCTGCCCTTGAAGACGTATCTGTCTTCGTTGAAAAAGGGGAGGTGGTGGCGCTTGTGGGTTTAAACGGAAGCGGGAAATCCACTCTGGTGAAACTGCTTCTGCAGTTGCATCGGCCTTCGGCAGGAGCCATTTCCTATCTGGGCAGAGATTACGAAAGTCTGGAAAAGGGCTTCCTGGGAGGAAAGGTGGGGACTTTTTTCCAGGACTATTATCTCTTTCATTTCCCCGTGTGGGAAAATATCGGCTTTGGAGACATTGAACATGTGGACGACAGGGAAAGAATAGAAAAGGCGCTGGAAAAAGGGCAGGCCCGGAATTTTGTCAGAAACCTGCCCTTCGGGACGGAGACTTATATACACAGAACTGCGGTAAAAGAGGGTGTGGAGTTCTCGGGAGGGGAGAGCCAGAAGCTGGCTGTGGCCCGTGCTTACATGAGCGACAGGGATATTCTGATTTTCGATGAACCGGCCTCCATGCTGGATCCGATTTCGGAGATGGAGCAGTTTGAGAATATCCGGGATACGGTCAGGGGACGGACCGCAATCCTGATCAGCCACCGGATCGGCTTTGCAAGGCTTGCGGACAAAATCATTCTGTTGGACAAGGGAAAGGTTGCCGAGGTTGGAAGCCATGAGGAACTGATTGCCGCAGGGGGTCTGTACGCGAAACTGTTTCAGGAACAGGCGCAGTGGTATCGCCAGGAGGAAGATTAAATGAATAAGCTGAAATATTTTTTCCGCAGTATGAACTTAAGCATCGGGATGAAAAGCGTGCCCTCCCGAATTGCGGCGGCACTTGGGTTTCCGACGGCATTTCTGCCCATGCTGATTTCTCTGAAGCTGGCTGCGTTTACGGATACGGCCAGGCAGCTGTCCGGGAATCCATCCCTGCTGAATGCCGCGTTTGCAGCCTTTGCATGGGTGGTGCTCCTGTACCTGGCCCAGATGTTTCTTCAGTTGATTCAGGAATATTATGCAAAGGAGGATGCTGCCCGAATAAAGCGTTACGTAAAAGAAGAGACGCTGAAACTGTTGTGCGAAATTCCGTATAAATATATCGAGAATTATGGCGGGTTTTATGAGCGGCTGAATTTTATCAAAACCTATGGCGGGGATAAGGCGGCCGGAAGCATTTCCCTCCTCCTGGGATGGCTGGCAAAAACGATTTCCTTTGTCAGTGTGGCGGCGATTCTTTTCACTGTAAATCCCTGGCTTGTGGCTGCTCTGATCGGCACATCTGTCCCCGCGGCAGTTCTTTCGCTGCTGCAGAAGGATGAAACCTACCGCAGGCGGACCAAGTGGATGAAGGAGGGGACGCTCACAATACATTATTCCGATTTATGCCGTATGAATGCGCCCATGAAGGAAATCCGGTTTTTCGGGCTGTATCCCTATATAAAGGAGCGGTGGCGGGAGCTGGCTGACGGATATATTGACAAAAGGAAGAAAGTAATCGGCAGGCATGTGTGGTACAACAGTATTGCGGATGTTTTTCGGAACGGGGTATACTTTGTGGTAATATGGGTGACTGTATGGGAAGTTTTTCATGATCCGGCAAAGGGGCTGGGCACTTTTATGCTCGTGTTGTCGTCAGCGGAGCAGCTTCAGTCTGTAACCACCGCTCTGCTTGTGGATGCGGTCAGCATTTTTACGGATATGAAATATGTGGAGGATTTTTTCCGACTGTTGGAAATGGAGCGGGAATCCGGGGAAGAAGCGGAGAAAAGACAGGACAGGGCAGAAGAAGGCGCAGAAGGGGACGCCGCGGAGGAGGTCTACAGGAAAGCGGACATTGCCTTTGAAAATGTTACCTTTTCCTATCCCGATAATGTGAACAGAGCCCTTGACCATGTGACGGTACAGATCAGACAGGGGGAAAAGATAGCCATTGTAGGGGCAAACGGCAGCGGAAAGTCTACTTTTGTGAGTTTGCTCTGCGGTTTTTATCAGCTGGAGGAAGGATGCATCCGTATCAACGGAGAGGATATCGGGAGCAATCTGAAAAAGCTGCGCAGGTCTGTGTCCGCTATTTTTCAGAGATTCTGCCAATACCAGGATACTCTGCGAAATAACATCACCATATCTTCGCCCGGGCGTTCCCTGGAGGACGACGGGATACTGCGGCTTGCAGGAAGTACAGGGGCGGATGAGGCAATCAACGGCCAGGGCAATGCGCTGAACGAAATGGTAGGTATTTTCTCCGATACAGGGAATAATCTGTCCGGCGGCCAGTGGCAGAAAATTGCCATTACGCGGGCGCTCTACCGGGATAATGCCTGTATCTATATCCTGGATGAGCCTACGGCGGCGCTGGACCCCATAGGAGAAGCAAATATTTACAGAAATTTCAGGCAGCTCACTGGCGACAAGACCACCATCCTGATTTCCCACAGACTGGGTGTTGCCAGTGTGGTGGACCGGATTCTGGTGTTTGATAAAGGCAGGGTTGTGGAGGACGGAAGCCATGAGGAGCTGATGGCGCGAAACGGGCTGTACGCGGAGATGTACCGTGCCCAGGCCAGATGGTATGCCCAGGTGCCGGACAAAAATGTTCTCTCTTCATATTAAAATCAGTGATGGCGGTCTATGACGATGAGCAGATTTTACGATTTCTTTTTATTCTGTACGTTCATTGTTGCCCTTATCAGTCTGCTTTATCAGATTTTTAAGGGAAAGAAATAGCCGCCACTACTACCGATAGTGACGGCTGGCCTCATATGAGGTAAGCAACTGTAACTCGGAGGGTAGAGCCGCTTCTATGGCTTTCCCTTTTTTCTGCTATAACACATCCAATGCGGGGTGCAACAAGTTTTTAATCTGAACTAATTTCGAAACTGATTCAAAATTGAAATTATGCAACAATGACGAAAAAAACGGAAATGAATGAATGGAAAGATGGGAAGAAACGGCTTTGACAGAGGAGGGAGCAGGGTAAAAAGTTTAGAAATCTTTAAGAGATAATTTGTTTTTTTCACAAATATGCTATTGATTTATCAACTGGTTCTATCTATAATGGCAATGAGACTTAAGAGCAGAGAGGCAAACAGGAAACGGAGTTACTATGGACAATCAAATGAACCAGTACGATAACGGCGGCGGATATAATAACGGCGGCCAGGGAGGACCCGGCAATAACGGCGGCAACGGAAACGGGAACCAGCCGCCCAGAAGGCCGAATATCATGATGGTACTGCTGGCGGCACTGAGCACGGTGCTGTTGGTTTTTATGCTTTGGAACTTACTGTTCGGAGGCAGTGGAAATTCCCAGGAAGTCAGCTACACGAAATTCCTGGAGCATGTGAATGCGGATGAAGTGGAGGCAGTGGAGGTGCAGAGCACGGGGCAGATTCTGTTTACCCTGAAGAAAGATGCACAGGAGCCTGACAATGCGCCCACCGCCATGCCGGCATATCCGTTTTACGGCAATACGCCGGTGACATATTCCACCATTATTATGGAAGACCTGGATACGCTCACAGCGCGCATGGAGGAGCACGGCATAGACGGAAGCCGGGTTCTGAGCGACAATTCCGGCAGGATTCTGGATATTCTGCTGTATGTGATACTGCCGGTGGTGCTCATGTGGATACTGCTGGGAGTGGTTTTCAAAAAGATGGGCGGCTCCGGAGGGCCTCTGGGTGTAGGCAAGAGCAATGCGAAGGTCTACGTGCAGAAGGAGACCGGAGTCACCTTTAAGGATGTGGCAGGCGAGGATGAGGCGAAGGAATCCCTGGTGGAGGTGGTGGATTTCCTTCACAATCCCGGGAAGTATTCCAAAATCGGCGCCAGGCTGCCAAAGGGTGCTCTGCTGGTGGGACCTCCCGGTACCGGCAAGACTTTGCTGGCAAAGGCAGTGGCCGGGGAAGCGCATGTACCGTTCTTCTCCCTGACAGGTTCCGATTTTATAGAGCTGTACGTAGGCGTGGGCGCCAGCCGTGTGCGAGACCTGTTCAAGGAAGCGACGAAGAACGCGCCCTGTATCATATTTATCGACGAGATTGATGCCATCGGGCGGAGCCGTGATTCCAAATACGGCGGCGGAAACGAGGAGCGGGAGCAGACGCTGAACCAGCTGCTGTCCGAGATGGACGGTTTTGACAGTTCCAAGGGTATCCTGATCCTGGGCGCAACCAACCGGCCCGAGATTCTGGATAAGGCGCTTCTGCGCCCGGGACGTTTCGACAGGCGGATTATCGTGGATAAGCCTGATCTGAAAGGGCGTGTGGAGATCCTGAAAGTGCATGCCAAGGATGTGAAGATGGACGAGACCGTGGATCTGGATGCCATTGCTCTGGCAACCAGCGGCGCGGTGGGCTCCGACCTTGCCAATATGATCAACGAGGCTGCCATCAATGCGGTAAAAGAGGGACGGGATTACGTCTGCCAGAAGGATCTGTTTGATGCCGTGGAAGTGGTTCTGGTTGGTAAGGAGAAGAAAGACCGCATCATGAGTAAAGAAGAGCGGAAGATCGTGTCCTATCACGAGGTAGGCCATGCTTTGATCAGCGCCCTTCAGAAGAATTCCGAGCCGGTGCAGAAGATTACCATTGTGCCCCGTACCATGGGAGCGTTGGGGTATGTCATGCATGTGCCGGAAGAAGAGAAATATCTGAATACCGAGGCGGAACTGCGCGATATGCTGGTTGGCCTGGTAGGCGGCCGTGCGGCGGAGGAGATTGTGTTTGAAACCGTCACCACCGGTGCTGCAAATGATATCGAAAAAGCGACGGATATTGCACGGAATATGGTGACGCGCTACGGGATGAGCAGGCGTTTCGGCCTGGTAGGGCTGGCCACGGTGGAGAGTCAGTATCTGGAAGGCCGGACGGCATTGAACTGCAGCGACACCACTGCGGCGGAGATTGATAAAGAAGTGGTGGAGATCCTGAAGGAAAGCTATGACAAGGCCCTGGGGCTGCTGCGGGAGAACCGTCAGATCATGGATAAGCTGGCGGAGTTCCTGATTGAGAAAGAGACCATCACCGGCAAGGAATTCATGGCGATTTTCCGTAAGGAGAAGGGACTGCCGGAGCCGGAGGAATCTGACGGGGAGAAGAAGGGAGAGACTGTTCCTTCCGTTCAGGAGCAGCCCAAAGCGGAGTTGCATGCAGATCAGGAGCCGCGGAAGGAGGAACCGTCTGAAGAGACCGGAGAAGCAGCCACGGGAGCATATTCCGGAGTGATTCAGATGCCCGGGCCGGTGGAAATACCTGAGCCGGTGGATGTGCCGGAGAGTGAAAAGGCGGCTGCGGAGAAGGAAGCAAAGCAGGCAGAGCCGGAGCATCAGGCAGAAGATATGGAGACGGAAGCCGGAGAAAGCCAGGAAGCGCCACAGGAAAAGGAACATGTGACAGGAAGGTTTTCCAATGGAAGAATAGATTGAATGAGGGGCTGTCGGGAAAAGGCTGTATGCTGACAACATTTTCCGACAGCCCCGTTCATTCAGGCATCATCAGTTAAGTACATTTAAGCAGTTACCGGAGTATGCCGGATACCCGAAGTGCCTCAGGGGGATGGTTGGTCAGTCTGATTTCCAATGAGTTTCTGATAGCGGTCTGCGTCAATAAGTGTCATAAGGACTCCTTCCTCAAATCGGGTTGCAGAGATTGCGATGGGAATCGGAGTGTTATTGCTATCCTGATACCCTGCGATCCGCCATGCGATGCTGCCGTCATCTGCTACAGCGGATCTTGCGTTTTCTCCATATAGAATGTCCAAATCTGCAACAACCTGCTCAAAGGAGCCTCTTAACAGAGGGTATTGCATCATGACAAGCTGATCGTCCGCGTAGCTGAGCACCAGCCAACCTGTTGGATGTCCGCCAACTTCCCATTCTCCTTCATACTGCTGGTACGGATAGCCGAAGTCATTCACGCTGCTCTCTGTCAGCTTGAGGGGGGAGATTTCCGTGGCTTCGGCTTCCAGAGCTTCCGCAGGGGACATGCCCCAGAAAAAACTGCGCATATCGACATAGAAATTGTAGGAAACGGAAATCGTCACTACATCTGTTCTCGTACCAGGGCATGGAAAATATCGGAGAGAAATATCGGCATCCAGATCCCACCTGTAAAAAGAAGGATCCTCAAAGGAAGGAAACGCGCTGACTGGTTCACCATATTTGTCATTCAGCGTTTTCAGAAACACTGAGCGGTCCGGATCCTGAGATGCATCTAACTGGTAATAGAGCATAAATAGTCCCTCGGCATCAAAGGAAACGTCCAGAAGCTGGACTTCTTTCCCGATGAACTGTTCCACGCTGACGGAGCCCTCAGCCGCGGCCCCATAATTTCTGCCGGAAGGAATATATTCCGTGATCGGAATTCCCTCCTCGGAATAGTATGTACTCGTTGTTCTGGCTCCGGCAGCAGTCATGATTTCCCGCACCTCTTCCGGCGACATTCCGAAGGACAGCCCGCTTAAGTCAGCCGGATCCAGTGTAAGCGTAAGGGCTTTTGGCTGTTCGTTTCCCTGTTCCTCTCCCGTGCCTCTGTCATTGGGGCGGGAAAACACAAGCACAGCCAGAAGTACGCAGACGACTGCGGCTGCGAGGAAGGGCAGTTTTCTGTGTATCCCGGATGCTGCCCCAGGGCGGACGGCTGAGTCCATGCAGCGGCTGAGTCCTTTGGCCTGGAAAAGCTGCCTGTAAAAAGATTCCTCCTGTCGACAGGCATACTTACGGACGGCCTGCAGACGGTTTGCGCGCATGTGAACCCCGTCCGGCATCGTAACATTGCTTAGATAGACCAACAGGCACTCTTTCTTCCTGTCCCGGGCAAAGCTGAGCTCATCCAGGCAGTTGGTTGACTCCAGATATTCGGGGGAGAGAAAGGCGATAAAGTAATCGCAGCCGGTCAATTGCTGCGCAATATGCTCCGCCCACTCCGTGCCCGGATCGATCCCTTCGTCATACCATATCCGGCAGCCTTCCGCCTGCATCCGTCCGATGATCGTGAGAACTTCTGTCTTATTCCGGTGTGCGTAACTGATGAAAGCATAGGGTTCGTTTCCGCGGTATGGCTGTATATTGAAATCTGTCATCATCATAGTCGCTCCTTATTTATAGTTCCGCTGCGGTATTATACTGCGCATCGGTTGAATTTGCAGTACAACCCGACTGCAGACCACCAGCCGGGTATTTTCCCTGAGGCATCACTGAAAATCCTGGAGGTCTGCAGTACGCCTGACAGCGCTCCCAGTCCTGCCATGTCATCAGCACGCCGTTTTTTACCCTGGATGCTGAAAATGCGATGGGAATTTCGCCGCCATCCGGCTGCATCATCATGATCCGCCAGCTCATGGTGCCGTCCATCCTGTTCTGGTCCGTCCCTTCTCCATAGAGAACCGTCAAATCTGCAGCGACGGAATCAAGGGAAGCTCCCGTCAGGATATATTTCATCTCAACAAGCTGATCAGCCCTGTAAATGAGAGACAGCTGACTGACCGGATTGCCGAGAATCTCCCATTCGCCCTCATAGGTTTCGAACGGATAACCCTCGCTGTCTATATCGCTTTCTATCAGCGTAAGGGAGTCGAACCGGCTGGCTTCGGCCTCCTTAGCCTCTGCGGGGGACATACCCCAGGAAAAATTCCGCATATCAAGGTAGGAACCATAGGAGAAGCCGATCGTTATGCCGTCAATACCGTTATAGTAGTAATACATGAGAATGAAATCGTCTCCCAAATCCCACTTGTCGCAGTCTGTGTACACGCTGTCCGGTTCGCCATACTTAACTCTCAGTGTCTGAGGAATTTCGTTGTTCTGAGGAACATAGTATAAGAGTTGCTGCAGCCCGTCTGAATTGAATAAAGCTGTCAGGGATACTATCTCACAACCAAAGAATTCCGCCGTAACGCTGTCATATGCCACAGTCAGTATCCCATAAGGGTTATAGAATGTAGTTGTTTCCGCGGCTCCGGCGGCAGTCATGATTTCCCGGACTTCGTCCGGCGACATTCCGAAAGACAGCCTGTTTAAGTCAGCCGAATCCAGCATTAGCGCGGAAGCCGTCGAATATGCTGGATTGGCATCCGGAGGCGCTTCCTCATCTGCCCTGTTGTTGCCAGCCAAAGACAAGATCAGCAAAGCCAGAAGGATACAGACAGCCGTTGGCACAAGGAGAAGCAGTTTTCGGCGCTTCCCGAAAACTGCCCCGGAATGCGCGGCAGCAGATGTTCCTTTCGCTGTATCCTGTCTGCCCTGGAGCTCCTGTATCTTTTTCTCCGGTTCCGGAGGAGAATCCGGCACATGGGGGGAGACGCCTTCCGGCCCAGAGGCAGCGGATACCATGCAGCAACTGAGCCCTTTCGCCAGGAAGAGACGCTTGTAAAATTCTTCCTGTCCGCAGGCGTATTTATGGATGGCCTGCAGACGGTTGACACGCATGCTGATTCCGCCTGGCAGCGTGATATTGCTTAGATAAATCAACAGGCGGTTTTTCTCCTTGTCCCGGGCAACGTTGAGTTCATCCAGACAGTTGGCCGACTCCAGATATTCCGGCGAGAGAAAGGCGATAAAGTAATCGCAGCCGGTCAGCCGTTCCGCAATATGTTCAGCCCGTTCTGTACCCGGGCTGATTCCTTCATCGTACCAAACCCGGCAGCCTTCCGCCTGCATTCGCGCCGCGACTGCAAGAACATCCTCCCGATTCCGGTGCGCATAACTGATGAAAATATAAGGTTCGTTTCCCTGGTAGGGCTGTATCTCTGAATCCGCCATCGTCATATCCACTCCTTGCTTATGCGTAATATCAACAAAATATAAGGCTATTTTCCGGTGAGAGCGCTATAACGGTCTACATCCAACAGCCTCATCAGCACGCCGTCTTCTGTCCTGGACGCCCCGAGTACGATTCGAATTTCGTCAGGGACATCAGGCTGCGTCATCATGATCTGCCAGGCGAAGGCGCTGCCGTCTTTATTCATATCTGTCCCTTCTCCATAAAGAGCTGTCAAATCCGCGGCAACGGAATCAAAGGAAGCGCCTGGCAGGATATAACTTATTGCAACAAGCCGATCGGAAATATACAAGAGCGCTGCCTGATTGACCGTATTGCCGTGAAGTTTCCATTCGCCTTCGTAGTATTGATGCGGATAGCCGTCACTGTATGTTTCTGTTTTCGTCAATGTAAGGGAGTCGCTGCGGTTACTTTCGGCCTTCTGAGCCTCTGCGGGGGACATACCCCAGGTGAAATCCCGCATATCGAAGTAGGACTCATAAGGAATGATAAACCATATGTTATCGCCTTCTTCCTCTTCCTCGTAGATATATTTGAGAGTAATGTTGCCCTCCAAATCCCATTCGTCATAATAGATACATGGCCTGATTGGTTTGCCGTATTTGTTTTTCAGTGTTTGAATGGTCTCGTTGCCCTGACAGGCGGCCAGCCGGTAGTGGAATGCATACAGCCCGTCCGGACCAAATTCGGCAGACATGGCATCCACATCGCTTCCGTTGAATTTCATTGTGCCGGGGTCATATTGCACCCACAGTGTCCCATAACAGGTATACTCCGTATCCGCTTCCGTGGCGCCGGAGACAGCCATGATTTCCCGCACCTCACCTGGCGGCATTCCGAAGGACAGTCCGTTTAAGTCAGCCGGATCCAGAAACAGTGCTTCCTCATCTGTCCCGCTGTTGGGGAACAGAGATGGAATCAGCACAGCCAGAAGGATACAGACTGCTATGGGTACAAGCAGCAGTTTCCTGCGCTTCCCGGGCGCTGTCCTGAAATGGGTGGCAGAAGATGCTTCATCCCCGGCATTATGTCCCCTCTGGCCATCCGGTATCGTTTCTTCCGATTCAGGAAGGAAAGCCGATATATGGGGGGAGACACATTCCGTCCCGGGGACAGAGGATACTATGCAGCTTCTGAGTCCTTTCGCCTGGAAGAGGCGTTCGTAGAATTCCTCCTGTCCGTAGGCGTATTTATGGATGGCCTGCAGACGGTTGATGCGCATACTGATTCCGTCCGGCAGCACAACATTGCTCAGATAAACCAACAGGCGGTTTTTCTCTTTGTCGCGGGCAAAGATAAGTTCATCCAGGCAGTCGGCCGATTCCAGATATTCCGGCGAGAGAAAGGCGATAAAATAACCGCAATCAGCCAACTGTTCCGCAATATGCTCTGCCTCTTCCGCACCCGGATCAATCCCTTCGTTGTACCAAACTCGGCAGCCCTCAGCCTGCATACGTCCGATGATTTCCAGAACCTCATCCCTGTTTCGGTGCGCATAGCTGATGAAAATGTAAGGATCTCTCCCGTCATAGGGCTGTGTGTTTGAACCTTCTGGTGCCATTGCAGCGCCTCCTTTTGCTCCTGATTATTGCAGTAAAATTTTAACATATTTTTACGGGTTCCGCAAGTCGTCATGAGAACTACAGCTCCTCAGGTCCTTATATGCTCAGGGCTGCGGCTGACATGGTATATCTTCATCTTGTGCAATGGCGGTTCATAGGGTATAATATATACTGCATGTCAATGAGATTTGCAGTAATTACTGCGCACAGGTTAAATTTGCAGTACAACCCGACTGCAGACCGCCAGCCAGGTATTTTCCCGGAGACATTACTGTAAATCCTGACGGTCTGCAGTATAATATAATGAAAGACTGCCAGCCATATTTTCTCACATCGGACAGATTTGCGAATTCTGGCAAATAACAGCCTTTTCGGTTCCTGATGGCAGGGGAAAGCGCTGAGAGAAGGAGAACAGAATGAAGTTATTTTTTAGAGAAAAAAAGAAGAAATCGGGACGATATATCTGCCATGGACTGGCGATAACAGGGCTGCTCTGGTATATCCTGCTGACTGGCTGCGGGAATGCGGGGCAGGTTGCAGACGATGCAGACGAGTTGGCACAGGAGGCTTCCCCAGAAGCTTTGGCCACGGTAGAGATACATACGCCTGACGGGGAAAACAAAAAAACGACAGAAAATAGTCGGAAAAGCAGCATGAGCAACAACACTACGGAAGATGATACCGGAGCGGACGGAAGTAATGCTGCTCGGAAGGACGACCAGGCGGCAAGCGAACAGAGGGAAGAAAATGCTTCAGGAGAGACAGGCCGGCCGGAGACAGGTACAGCTCCGGGGGGAGAGGCAGCGGGCCAGCCTGAAACCAGCGAAGCGCCGGCAACAGCCGGTAACCCGGACGGAATCGGCGGCGAATCCGCCCGGGAGTCTGAGGATTGTCCAGTCAGTGAGACCACACCAGAGCCGTCTGCGACGGCAGAGCAGAACGGATATGTGGTGGTCATCGACGCCGGACATCAGCGCAAGGGCAACAGCGAAAAGGAGCCCATAGGTCCGGGGGCAAGCGAGACCAAGGCAAAGGTTGCCGGCGGTACCTCCGGGGCGACCAGCGGGTTGAAGGAATATGAACTTACACTGATGGTAGCAGAAAAACTGCAGGCCGAGTTACAGGAGCGGGGCTATCAGGTTATCATGGTCAGGACTTCACATGATGTGGACATGAGCAACAGCGAGCGGGCACAGGTGGCAAATGACGCGGCCGCGGACGCCTTTATCCGTATCCATGCCAACGGCTCGGAAAACACTTCCGTTCATGGGGCCATGACCATCTGTCAGACGGCCTCAAACCCTTACAATGCGGATTTCCATGAGCAGAGCAAAAGCCTGTCGGAGAAGGTGCTGGACGCTCTGGTGGCGGAAACGGGCTGTAAGAAGCAGTATGTGTGGGAGACGGATACCATGAGCGGCATCAACTGGTGCCAGGTGCCTGTTACCATTGTAGAGATGGGCTATATGACCAATCCGGAAGAGGATACCCTGATGGCCACGGAGGATTATCAGGAGAAAATCGCGGACGGGATAGCCAACGGCATCGATCAATTTCTGGAGTGACACTATGTTTAATTTTGAAGAAGAATTAAAGAAGCTTCCTAAAAATCCGGGCGTCTATATCATGAGAGATGACAAAGATGTCATTTTGTATGTAGGCAAGGCCATCAATCTTCACAATCGTGTACGCTCGTACTTCCGTGAAAATATCGGCAGAGGCCCCATGATTGACAAGATGGTGTCACTGATTGCGCGCTTTGAATATATTGTCACGGATTCCGAGCTGGAAGCCCTTGTCCTGGAGAACAATCTGATCAAGGAGCATTCACCGAAGTACAATACCCTGCTGAAGGACGACAAGACCTATCCCTACATCAAGGTGACGGTGGGGGAGGATTATCCCCGCATACTCTTTTCCCGGGTCATGAAAAAGGATAAATCGAAGTATTTCGGACCATATACCAGCGCGGCAGCGGTGAAAGATACCATTGAGCTGCTGAACAAGCTTTACCATCTGCGCACCTGTAACCGCAGCCTGCCCAGAGATATCGGCCTGGAGCGCCCCTGCCTGAACTACCATATCAAACAGTGCAACGCTCCCTGCCAGGGATATGTCAGCAAGGAGCAGTACAGAGAACAGGTGTCCCAGGCGCTGGAATTTCTGAACGGCAATTACAATCTGATATTGAATGACCTGGAGTCGAAGATGAAAGAAGCGGCGGAGATACTGGATTTCGAGGCCGCAGCGGGCTACCGGGACCTCTACAACAGTGTCAAACAGGTGTCCCAGAAACAGAAGATCACGGACAGCGTGGGAGAAGACAAGGATATCATCGCCATGTATCAGGACGAGCGGGAAGCGGTGGTACAGGTTTTCTTTGTTCGGGACGGAAAGCTGATCGGCAGAGAGCATTACTATATGACAAATGTGTCATCCGGAAGCAAGGCGGAAATCCTGGAGAATTTCGTAAAGCAGTTTTACGCCGGTACGCCCTTTATACCCAGAGAACTGATGCTGCAGTATGAGATCGGGGACAGGGAGCTGATCGAGAAGTGGCTCGCCGGGCGCAAAGGGGCAAGAGTCTACATACGGGTGCCCAAGATTGGCTCCAAGGAAAAGCTGGTAGAGCTGGCGGCCCAGAACGCGAAGCATATTCTGGAACAGGACAGAGAAAGGCTGAAGCGGGAGGAAGGCCGCACCATAGGCGCGGCGAAGGAGATTGCGGCGCTGTTGGGAATGGAGCATATCGAGAGAATGGAAGCTTTCGATATCTCCAATATCAACGGATTTGAAAATGTAGGCTCCATGATCGTATTTGAAAAGGGCAGGCCCAAGCCCAGCGATTACCGGAAATTCCGCATCAAGACCGTATCCGGGCCAGACGACTATGCCTGCATGAGGGAAGTGCTGACCAGACGGTTCCGCCACGGGCTGGAGGAGGGGCGGGAACTGGAGGAGAAAGACCTGGACAGGACCTACGGCAGCTTTACCAGATTTCCGGATCTGCTTATGATGGACGGAGGCCGGGGCCAGGTCAATATCGCCCTTTCCGTGCTGCAGGAGCTGAAGATTGCCATTCCGGTCTGCGGCATGGTGAAGGATGACAACCACCGGACCAGAGGGCTGTATTTCAACAATGTGGAGCTTCCCATCGACACCCGTTCCGAAGGGTTTAAGCTGATCACCAGGGTACAGGACGAAGCCCACCGCTTTGCCATTGAGTATCATCGCTCTCTGCGCAGCAAGGCCCAGGTGAAATCCGTTCTGGATGAAATTCCGGGTGTGGGTCCTGCCAGGAGAAAGGCCCTGATGCGGCATTTTAAATCAATTGAGGAGATAAAGGCGGCAGAGGTGGAAGAGCTTGCGGCGCTGCCGGAGATCAACCGCCGGGCAGCGGAGGAAATTTACGGATTTTTCCGCAGGGACTCCGGCGGAACCACGGCAGGTCAATAGTCCGGCCGGATATACCTGTCAGCGCAAACAATTGCCGATTTCTGTTCTGCGGTGCGCAGACGCTCACCGGTTATACATTTCAGGTGGCAGATGTTTTCGATTGTGAGCATAAAGGGCGGACTTCTCATGCAAAGCCGCCTGCGGAAACAAAATATCGTTCTGTATGGCACAAAATGCAGAAGATGAGGCGTTTACGGATTGGAGCAAAATAGTTGTGGGATTTTGCTTCACAACAGGCTTTAATTATGATACAATATGGATGTTAAAACCCATGATCTTAAGACAAAAACAGGAGAAAACCCGGATATGGAAAGTGTCAGACTGACCCGATTGATCGAAAAAATGAAACTGGAAAACCTTACGCCTGAGATTGATGTGAAGGATATCCGTATTACACAGCCGGATGTCAATCGTCCTGCGCTGCCGCTGGCTGGATATTTTGAGCATTTTGATTCCACCCGGCTGCAGATCATCGGTTTCGTGGAATACAGCTATATGGAAAATATGACCGACGAGAGAAAGCGGGAGATCTACGACGAGTTTATGAGCTATGACGTATCGGCTGTAGTATTTTGCCGTGAGCTGAAGCCGGATCCCATCTTTGTGCAGGCCGCGCTGGTACACAGGGTTCCCATTCTTTCCACCAGGAAATCCACTTCCGCATTTATGGCTGAGGCGATCAGATGGCTGAATGTGAAGCTTGCTCCCTGTATCTCCGTGCACGGTGTGTTGGTGGATGTCTATGGCGAGGGTCTGCTGATCACGGGGGAAAGCGGTATCGGCAAGTCCGAGGCCGCGCTGGAACTGGTGCGCCGGGGGCATCGTCTGGTTACGGATGATGTAGTCGAGATCAGGAAGGTCAGTGATGACACACTTGTCGGTTCTGCGCCGGACATGCTGAAACATCTGATCGAACTGCGGGGAATCGGTGTGGTGGATGTGAAAGCTCTTTTTGGCGCCTCCGCCGTTATGGATACTCAGAATATTGACCTTGTTATCCGCCTGGAGGATTGGGACAGGGACAAGGAATATGACAGATTGGGGCTGGAGGAGAATTATACGGAATACATGGGAAATAAAGTAGTCTGCTACAACATTCCCATCCGTCCCGGCAGAAATGTAGCCGTGATCTGCGAGTCTGCGGCAGTGAATCACCGTCAGAAGAAAATGGGCTATAATGCGGCGCAGGAACTCTATTCCAGGGTACAGAATTCATTTGCCAGAAAGAAGGAGGATGAGCCGGATCCGTTTTGACCGGAGATTATTTACAGGCACGATCTGAAATTTGCCAGATGAGATGTATAGCGAACGGGCGCTGCTGCAAGGCAGAATCGAAAGCGGCAGATGACTGCGCTCATGAAGATGCTTCGGAAGAAAGCGGCAAATGGCTGTGCTCACGAAGATGCTTCAGGAGAAAGCGGCAAATGGCTGTGCTCACGAAGATGCTTCAGGAGAAAGCGGCAAATGGCTGTGTTCACGGGTATACTTCAGAAGGAACCGGCAGTTCAGCCGTGAGATAAGCTGTTATAGAGAGGATGGAGAAAAGGTATGAGTAAGTATGCATTTGGGGTTGACATCGGTGGAACGACTGTTAAGATGGGACTCTTCGACGGAGAGGGCAATGTGCTGGACAAATGGGAGATTCCCACGGTGAAGGACAATAACGGCGCTTCCATTCTTCCGGACGTGGCCAGGAGCATTCAGGCGAAGCTGAAAGAAAAAGGAATCCGGGAAGAGGAACTGACGGGGGTAGGCGTAGGTGTGCCCGGACCCATGAATGAGGAAGGCACGATCCTGGGCGGGGCAGTAAACCTTGGTTGGGGGTCTTTTAACATACCGGAGGCGCTGGGTGCATATATTAAGGTACCGGTGAAGGCTGCAAACGATGCCAATGCGGCTGCCTTCGGCGAGATGTGGCAGGGAGGAGGCAAAGGCTATGACAGCCTGGTGGCGGTAACCCTGGGCACAGGTGTGGGCGGAGGCATTATCGTCAGAGGAAGGCTTCTGGTAGGTGCCTTCGGAGCAGGCGGGGAGATCGGGCATGTCCACCTGGAGGATGCTGAGACAGAAAACTGCAATTGCGGGAACAGGGGCTGTCTGGAGCAATATACTTCCGCCACAGGCATTGCGCGTCTGGCCAGGCGTTATCTGGCGGAGCATGATACCCCCACGGTTTTGCGGGGAGAGCATATATCTGCCAAGACCGTGTTTGATGCGGTGAAGGCCGGGGATGCGGCAGCGAAGGAGATCGCAGGGCAGTTCGGGGATTATCTGGGCAAAGGTCTGGCTATGGTGTCCGCAGTGGTAAATCCGGAAATCTTCGTCATAGGCGGCGGCGTTTCCAGGGCCGGAGATATCCTGCTTTCCTATATTGAACCGTATTTCAGAAAATACGCCTTCGGGAAATGCAGGGAGACGAAATTTGCCTTGGCAAAGCTTGGCAATGATGCGGGCATTTACGGAGCGGCAGCGCTGGTTCTGTTATAGAATAAAGACGGAATATTTCCGGGAAAAGGGAAGTAATCAGATGATCGGTGGAGCAGTAATCGAAGCATTGCAAAAGTTTGTACCGCGGGAGAATATTCATCTGCAGGAACCGATGGCGGCTCATACTACATTTCGGATAGGTGGGCCTGCCGATTGCTTTGTGGAGTTGGAAAATGAAGAACAGCTGAAGAAAGTGCGGAAATATCTGGAAATGGCAGAAGTGTCGTTTTTTGTACTGGGAAATGGAAGTAATCTGCTTGTAAATGACACCGGGTACAGGGGCATTATCCTGCAGACCGGGTCAAGGATGAATTCGATTTCCGTACAGGGGGATCATATTTTCGCGAAAGCCGGAGCTACACTGGCGCAGGTGGCGCGTGCCGCGATGGAGCAGGGGCTGACAGGGCTGGAATTTGCCTCTGGCATTCCCGGTACCGTAGGCGGCGGCGTAGTCATGAACGCCGGGGCCTACGGAGGAGAGATGAGCCAGGTGGTGACGCAGGTAAATGTGGTAAGCAGGGAAGGCGAGCTGCTGGAGCTGGACAACGGCACCATGGAGTTCGGCTACCGCACCAGTATCATCCGTCAGAGCCCTTTTATTGTGACAGAGGTTACATTCCGGCTTGAACCGGGTGACAGGAGTGTCATAAAAGGCAAGATGGAAGAACTTGCAGCGCGGCGGAGAGAGAAGCAGCCGCTGGAATATCCCAGCGCGGGAAGTACTTTTAAGCGGCCCGAAGGATATTTTGCGGGGAAGCTCATTATGGAGGCAGGGCTGAAAGGCTTTCGGATAGGCGGTGCCTGTGTGTCGGAAAAGCATTGTGGATTTGTAGTCAACACAGGAAATGCTACGGCCCGGGATGTGCGGGATGTGATCACGGAGATACAGGCCAGGGTCAGGAGGCAGTTTCGGGTGGAGCTGGAGCCGGAGATTGTATTTCTGGGCTGGTAAGCGTGAATGGGATGAAGATTTTCCAAGGCCGGGAAGTAATCGGTCCAAAGTGGATGAGTTTTGCTTGAAGATTTGAATCGTTCTGTCATGAATGCTCAAAGTGCTGACATTCTTCCGGCACGGCAGCAGTTGGTGGTGCCGGTCGGGCGAGTGTGCCTTCAGGTATGTTTTTGCGCTTTGCCGGTACCGGTTTATTGCCGGGGGCCGTTCCTGACAGCGCTGACGCCTGAGGCGGCATAACGGAAAGTGTGAGAAGACATGAGATTTGTAGTGGTGACTGGAATGAGCGGCGGGGGGAAGAGCACCGCCCTGAAAATGTTGGAAGATGCCGGATTTTATTGTGTGGACAACCTTCCGGTATCCCTGATCGAAAAGTTCGTGGAGCTGGTATCCATGCCGGGCAGCGAGGTGGGCAAAGTGGCGCTGGGGATTGACGTACGTTCAGGCCAGTCCTTTGAGGGCGCTACCCAGGTTCTGGAAAAGCTGAAAAAAGCGGGGTATGATCTGGAGATACTCTTTATGGACGCGGATGAAAATGTCCTGATCAAGCGCTATAAAGAAACCAGGAGGATCCATCCCCTGGCGGTGGACGGAAGGGTGGAGGATGGTGTCAGAGCAGAGAGGCGGGTGCTGGAAAAGATCCGGCATGACGCGGACTATGTAATGGATACTTCGCTCCTTTTGACCAGAGAACTGAAGGAGGAGCTCGACCGCATTTTTGTGGAGAATGCGGAATACAACAGCCTGATGGTGACAGTAATGTCATTTGGGTTTAAGCACGGGATACCGTCAGATGCAGATCTGGTGATGGATGTGCGTTTTCTGCCCAACCCCTTTTATGTGGATGAGCTGAAATATAAAACCGGTAATGACGGGGAAGTGCAGGAATATGTGATGGGATTTCCGGAAGCGGAAGAATTTATGACGAAAATGTCAGATCTGCTGCAGTTCCTGATCCCCAACTATGTCAAGGAGGGAAAGTACCGTCTGGTGGTTGCCATCGGCTGTACCGGGGGAAAGCACAGGAGCGTTACGCTTGCCAATGAGCTTTATAAACGTATGAAGGACAGGGGAAAATATGGGCTCAAGCTTTATCACAGGGATGTAAGACAAGAGGGAAAGTAACAACGGCGCTTTTCGGCCTGCACGGACTGCTGTGATGAGTGTTCGGATGGAATGGAAGACAGGAGGCGTTCAAAGATCTGAATGAGGAGGGCATATGTCATTCTCAAGTGAAGTAAAAGAAGAGCTGGCGAAGCGGATCAGTCCCGCGAGACATTGCCAGATCGCCGAACTGGCAGCCATTATGAATCTGTGCGGTCAGTACGGAAGAGACGAAAATGGCGGTTTCACCATCGGCTTTCAGACGGAAAATGAAGCTGTCGCCAGAAAAGGCTTTACATTATTGAAAAAAACATATAATATAGATACGGACATTGTGCTGCGGGAAGAGGATATAGAGGGACTGCTGCGTAAAGTGGGAGAGCCGGACGGCCCTGTAAGTCCGATTCTGATCAAAAATGCCTGCTGTCAGAGGGCTTTCCTGAGAGGGGCATTTCTAAGTATAGGTTCAATGAGCGATCCGGCAAAGGGATATCATCTGGAATTCGACTGTACCAATGAGGAGAAGGCCGCACAGCTGCAGGAGCTGATCAGGGGTTTTGATATCGAGGCCAGGATCATCCGTCGGAAAAAGTATCATGTGGTATATCTGAAAGAAGGGGCCGGGATCGTGGATCTGCTGAATGTGTGCGAAGCCCCCGTATCACTGATGAACATGGAAAATCTGCGCATAATAAAGGAAATGAGGAATTCTGTCAACCGGCGGGTGAACTGTGAGACAGCAAATATCGCCAAAACCGTAAATGCCGCATCCAGGCAGGTGGAGGATATCGAATATATCAGGAAACATTACGGTTTCCAGAATCTGCCGGATTCATTGAGGGAGATGGCCGAAATGCGTTTGGAATATCCGGATGTGCCTTTGAAGGAACTGGGAGAATATTTGAATCCTGTTCTGGGGAAATCCGGAGTAAACCATAGATTACGCAAGCTGAGCGAGCTTGCGGAAAAAATAAGATCATAAATGTCAGGAAAGAACGGAAGGTAAGGAGGAACGAAAATGAAAAAGACAAATATCAGCATTAGCCTGGAAGATGAACAGATGGCCAGGCACATCGCATTGCTGGTTCAGAAAGCCAGCAAGTACGAGAGTGCTGTTTATATCCAGTCCGGCGGAAAGAAGGTGAATGCCAAGAGCATCATGGGAATGATGACCTTGGGAATGGACATCAGTGAAAACCTGGAAATATTAGCAGAGGGTTCGGATGAAGATGCGGCAATCGAAGGAATCATAACTTTTCTGAAGGGACTCGAAGAGTAACGGAGACTATGGATAAGAAACTGCTTTTTGTGTACAATCCCAAAGCCGGAAAAGCGCTGATCAAAAACAAGCTGGCAGACATTCTGGATATTTTTACACGGGCCGGATATGAGACTACCGTAGTTCCTACCCAGAAACACGGAGATGCCACGGAGGCGGTGGTCCGGCGCGGCGATATATATGAGCTGGTGGTGTGCAGCGGCGGGGATGGTACGTTGGATGAGGTAGTGACAGGGATGATCCGGAGCGGTTTCAACACTCCCATCGGCTATATACCGGCAGGCAGCACCAATGATTTTGGCGGAAGCCTCTCTCTGCCGAAAAATATGCTGCGCGCGGCGGAGGTAGCAGTGGAAGGAAAGAATTTTCCCTGTGATATCGGTTCTTTCGTTCATGAAGGAGAGAAGGATGTGTTTGTCTACATTGCGGCTTTCGGACTTTTCACGGATGTGTCATATGAGACGGCGCAGGACGTTAAAAATGTACTGGGCCACATGGCGTATCTGCTGGAGGGGATGAAGCGCCTGTCATCCATCCACTCTTATCATGTGAAGGCAAGCTGGGAAGAGAGGGAAGTGGAGGATGACTTTATTTTCGGGATGATCACAAATTCCACTTCTGTGGGAGGCTTTAAAAACATTACCGGTAAAAATGTGAAGATGGATGACGGCGTATTTGAAGTGACGCTGATCAAGAATCCGAAAAATCCGGTGGAACTGAATAATATTATGATGTCCCTGCTGAACCGGGATATGGATACCAGTGCGATGTACTCCTTCCGCACAGCGGAGCTTACACTGGAATTTGAAGAAGAGGTAGCATGGACATTGGATGGCGAATACGGCGGCAGTCATACAAAAGTGGTGATCACTAATGTATGCAAGGGAATTGACATCAGAGTAAAAACCTGCCTTCCAGATAAATAGCCGTTGCTGCCGGGACGGCAGACGGCGCAGATGAAGGAAGTGTCTACAAATAACACCTACAGGTTTGCAGCAATTTTTATATATCCAGGCTTTTTCCTAAACAGATTGTAGCGGTTATTTTGCGACAGTTCCTAAAGAATAAGTGTGAAAAATAAATATGAATGCAGTCAGCATTGAGATCTCATAAAGCTGAATGGATGTCCGCTTCCGCGGACGGAATGGATCAAAGCGATAAAAAGCGGTAGCATACCGTCTTCCCATAAGGCGGCAGCATATCGCTGAAATATAAAAAAATGGAGGTATCAATATTATGCTAGTTTCAGCAACAGAAATGCTTAAGAAAGCAAAGGCAGGCCACTATGCGGTAGGCCAGTTCAACATCAACAACCTGGAGTGGACAAAGTCCATCCTGCTGACAGCCAAGGAGTGCAAATCTCCCGTTATCCTGGGAGTATCCGAAGGCGCAGGCAAGTACATGGGCGGCTATCACGCAGTGGTAGGCATGGTGAACGGCCTGCTGAAGGATCTGGACATTGATGTGCCGGTGGCGCTGCATCTGGATCACGGCTCCTATGAGCACTGCTACAAATGCATCGAGGCAGGCTTCTCATCCGTTATGTTTGACGGTTCCCATTATCCCATCGATGAGAATGTTGCAAAGACCACCGAGCTGGTTGCGGCAGCACATGGCAAGGGAATTTCCATTGAGGCTGAGGTGGGTTCCATCGGCGGCGAGGAAGACGGCGTTGTAGGCATGGGCGAGTGCGCTGATCCTAAAGAGTGCAAGGCCATCGCAGATCTGGGCGTTGACTTCCTGGCAGCAGGCATCGGCAATATCCACGGTAAATATCCCGAGAACTGGAAGGGCTTGAGCTTCGAGACTCTGGATGCCGTACAGCAGCTCACAGGGGAGATGCCTCTGGTGCTTCACGGTGGTACAGGCATTCCCGCCGACATGATCAAGAAGGCGATCAGCCTGGGCGTGGCCAAGATCAACGTGAATACCGAGTGCCAGCTGGCATTTGCGGCAGCTACCCGCAAGTACGTGGAAGAGGGCAAGGATCTCCAGGGCAAGGGATTTGATCCCCGCAAGCTTCTGGCTCCCGGCGCTCAGGCCATCAAGGATACCGTGAAGGAGAAGATGGAGTTGTTCGGCTCTGTAGGCAAGGCCTGAGACGCAGGCTTCAGCCAGGCTGTGGCAGAGTTCATATTTTGTTAACAGATCATTCAAGCAATATTTGAATTCTTATCATTGTTTAGACATTTCTTATGGATATACTATAACCATAAGCAACAGATACAAAGCAGACATGATAAGCAGGCCACAGTTACTGAATAACTTTTTCATAATTATAGCCAGGGAACCCAGGGTTCTCTGGCATCCTCCTTTTTATGGGGAATTTCGGGCAAAATGTCCGAACTGCAAGGCTATTGGACATGAAGTATAAATCGCGATATGTATTTTGGACGAGCGCCGCCATCTGAATCAGATTTCTTTCGGCCCGGGGCAGAGAGGGAGCAGATTATGCTGGCGGTGTTTTTGTATTCGGAGGTATGGCGTAAGGGGATGCCGCGACGGGGACAGAGGAGTTTGTACGGACATATATCCATAAAAAGGGAGGATGCCAGGAAACTTACGTTCCCTGGCATTATTATGAAAAAGTTATTTAGTAAACAGTAACTATGGCTGGCATCTTTTAGTGTTTCTGTTTGGTTGATAGTTATAGTATAGAAGGAAGAAATGGATAAAAAATGATGATTCATTTAAAAATAGTTGAATGATTTGTTAACAAAGTGTGAATGCGCATGCTGCCGGCAGGAAGTATTTCCTGAATTTTCCAGATGGAAGATAGAAAAAAGCAGGCAATGTGTCAGCATTTCTCCGGTTCCGGATATTCCACCCCAAAAGTTTCCACAGTGACACTTTCCATCACCTGGTTCTCATAAGGCCTGTCGGAAGAACTGTCGGTAGATGTCTCAGCAATGCGGTTTACCACATCCATCCCCTCGATTACTTTTCCGAAAGCGGCATACTGGCCGTCCAGATGGGGCGCATTCTTGTGCATGATGAAGAACTGTGAACCTGCGGAATCGGGGTGCATGGACCTTGCCATGGACAGCACGCCTGCCGTATGCTTTAAGTCATTGGTCACGCCGTTCCTGCTGAATTCTCCCTTGATACTGTAGCCGGGACCGCCCATGCCTGTGCCGTCGGGACAGCCTCCCTGGATCATAAAGCCCCTGATCACTCTGTGAAAGATCAGCCCGTCATAGAATTTTTTGTTGATAAGGCTGATAAAATTGTTCACAGAGATGGGGGCAATATCGGGATACAGTTCAAGCTTAATCGTATCCCCGTTCTGCATGGTGATGGTGACAATCGGATTTTTTTCCATAATACATGTCCTTTCTGATGAGATTCATGATATAATGTTGCCATATCCATGGCATAAAGAGGCCGGATGGCCATCCATTATGAGCGATGCTTTGCCCATGATATCATGCCCGTATTTCCGGCATGGGACGTCCGGATGGCCAACTGTCATGACATTGCTTTGCTCATGATATCATGCCATTATTCCAGGCATGATACAGCCGGATGGCTATTTATCATGAGCGGCCCATGCTCATAATATATACTGACGATCATTGAAACTTGCCAGGCGTCCCGACTCACGATCGAAAGATGCCGGGGACATTGTGGCAAATTTCATCGCTCGTGAGTATAATCAATGATTATAACGTAAAAATGTCATAACGTAAAGAGGGAAGTGCACGAAGTTGATATATTTAAAGGAGATTAAGGTAAAAACGGACGGGCAGGAGGATCTTCTGTATATAACGGATGACGCGGAAACCGCGGAAACGCTGCGCAGCGAAGGGGAAGCAGTGTTGGTTTATCTCCACCCGGGAAATGCGGGACAGGATTTCTCGCGTTTTCTGTTCGCGGTGGAGGATCCGGAGGAGCTGGAGCCGGAATATGTGGAACGGGTTTACCGCCGCCTGAAGGGGCTGCCCTGGCATATTCTGGAGACGCCGCGGTGCCTGATACGGGAGACGACGCCGGAGGATGTGGAAGATTTCTACCGCATTTACAGCCATCCCGACATTACGAAGTACATGGAAGGCCTGTACCCGGAAGTGGAGCAGGAGAAACAGTATGTCCGGGAATATATTGAAAAGGTATACACATATTACGGCTTCGGCGTCTGGACCGTGGTGGAAAAGGAAAGCGGCGCCGTCATCGGCCGTGCGGGGCTGTCCTGCCGGGAGGGCTTCGAAGACCCGGAGCTGGGCTTTATCATCGGCGTCCCCTGGCAGCGGAAGGGCTACGCCAGGGAGGTATGCCGTGCTGTTCTGGCTTATGCATCCGCCGCGCTGGAGTTTACGAAGGTGCAGGCGCTGGTGGAGACAGGGAATGCCGCTTCCCTGGAACTGTGCAGGCAGTTGGGGTTTCATCGGGATTCGGAAGTGACGCTGAATGGGCGGGAATATTATCTGCTGCTTAAGGAGCTTCCGGGATGAGCTGTATAATTGCGTTCATTACTTCCGAAGACTATAACTTTTACCATTTTCGCAGAGACAGTCGCAAAAAAGGCAGATGCTTTTCCTGCATTCAAAAGCGTGCCTGCCGAGGTCTGGTATGGGGACGGCAGGACGTTACTAATTTAGTATCGTGATATATTTGGCGGCATTCGATGGGGCGTGAAAGAAGTTGTCCTTATATGCGTGAGCGTTTTCGAATTAACGGAAAACAGGCCGGGCGGCACGAGTCCTGAGAGAGTTGGGCTGTATTGGCCAGGTTTAACCAAAAAAGGGTTTAACGCCCCGCAGCCTGCTGCGGGGCGTTTTATGGTATCATGCGCTTTGAGAGCGCGTTGGCGGCGGAAGTACGGCTTCCCTGGGAATTATCGAAAAGTAACTGACACTTCCTTATTGCGCGCCATAGAAAATCTGCGCGATGGGTGAATCCGGGGAAAGGATAACCGTTTTCCGGTTCCCTTTCATGGAAGCCTTCAGCGCGTCCAGACTCCTGACGAAGGAGTAAAATTCCTGCTTGGAAGGGTCATTGTAGGCCTCTGAGAGTATTCTCATGTACTCGGCCTCGCCCTCCGCGATCAGGATAGCGGCTTCCTTGTCCGCTTCGGAGAGAAGGACAGTCACTTCCTTGTCCGTGGTATTCCGGATAATCTGGGCCTCGGAACTGCCTTCCGCGGTATAGGTGGCGGCGATATTGTCGCGCTCGGAGATCATACGTTCATATACGGCAGCTTTATTGTCACCGGGCAGGTCAAGCTTTTTGGTCTCAAAGGAGAGCAGGGTGATACCATACTGATCCAGGGAGGTGCCGATGTTGGCAATAATGGATGAGGACAACTGCCCGTCCCGCCCTGAGATCACATCGTCCTGAGAGGTGCTGCTGATAATGTTTTTTGTAGAGTTATATACGATGGCATCCAGCCTTCCCTCCGCATTGGTGATGGAAGAATTCAGGGTCTGGGCGAATTTCAGGGGATCCGTGATCTGCCACAGGATGTAACTGTCACAGATCATGGTCTTCTTGTCGCTGGTGATGACATCGGAAGCGGGCAGATCGTAGAGCAGGACATGCTTGGGCAGTTTATCCACACTCTGGATAAAGGGAATCTTGAAACTGATGCCGGCATCCGCCACAACGTGGTCGATCTTGCCGAACTGGCGGATCAGGCTGTATTCGTTTTCCTGTGTGATCACCAGGCTGGATGCGCCGACAACCAGGGCGGCGAATACCAGGACGATCAGGGCTATTTTTCTGGCAGCTTTCATAGTGATAACCTCCTTATTTCTACAGGTTCCATTTCCCGCAGCATGCTGCGGGGTGGATCATTTTTCTTTGCGCAGGGTTTCTTTATGAGGAAAGGTTCCGCCGTTTTGCGGCGGCGCTTTCCTCGCGCTTAACTTCTTACGGCTGAGGGCCTGCCGCTGCGGGACCTGCGGCGTCATTGTCTGTGCCCGTATTTGCGCCAGCAGCAGTTCCTGCATTATCCTCTTCGTTTCCGGTGAAGGATTCAACGGGATAGACCATCTGCATGTTGCCGCCGGGGCTTTCGATGATGACTTTCAGGTCGGGCAGTACATCTTCCATTGTCTCGTAGAACATCCGCTGTTTTGTGATCACGGGATTTTTAATGTATTCCGCGTACATGGAATTAAAACGCGCTACCTGGGCGGTTGCTTCGTTGACACGCTCGGCCTTCTGGGCCTCGGCGTCCTTGATGATGCCGTCGGCCCGGGCCTGGGCGGAGGGAAGCTGTTCATTGCGGTATTTGTTGGCATTGTTCAGTGCCGTTTCCTTACCCTGTTTTGCCGTCTCTACAGCCTTGAAGGCTTCCATGACTTCCAGGGTGGGCGGTTCGGAGTCCTGGATGGTGATGTTGACCAGCTGAATTCCGATATCCTGTTTCTCCAGGCGATTCAGGATCATCTCACGGATGGATGCCTGGATTTCGTTTTTGCCTGTGGTCAGCACGTCGTCCACGGGATAGCTGCCGATGACGGTGCGGATACAGCTTTGGCTCACGTTTTTCAGGATTTCCAGAGGATCCCTGGAAGCGAAAATGGCTTTTACAGGGTCGCTGTATCGGTATTCCACATAGAAATCTACGTCGATGAAGTTGAAATCCGAGGTGATCATCAGGGATTCGTCCTCATTTACCTCATTGTCGTCCGAGCTGTAGCCGATGGCAAAGCCCTGGATGGTGGTGTTTACCTTTTTCACCTGCTGGATGAAAGGAATCTTGAAGTGAAGCCCTGGTTCCGTGACCGCCTGTGCCCTGCCCAGGGTGATCAGTACTGCCTGTTCCTGCTCCTTGATCTCGTAAGCGGAATTCAGGCCCAGAAACACGATGAGGATTGCCAGTACTGCAAGGACTGCTATTTTGCCCCCTGTCTTTTTTTGCTGGGGCGGTGTGCCGGTGCTTCCGGCTCCGCCATTGACTGTCTCAAAACCGTTTTTAAAGTTACGAAAAGATCCATTTTTCATATGCATGCCTCCTTAATATATAGTTCTGTATGCGGATACTGTCTTTAAAGTTCTGCATTTGCCTGTTCGGTTGAGGTGAATCAACAGTTTTTTCATTTCCAAGAATATGATACTTTAATTGCCGGAAAAAAGCAATGGGAATTATCGCACAATATAATGGGATAACGTGCCTTTGGCTGATATTTGGAGGGATGGCTCTGTTGTGCGGTTATGAAGCTGTGTAAAGTAAGAAAGGCTGATTAGATGCAGAAAGCAGCAGGAGGAACAGCCGTGGACCCGCTCAGGGCCAGCCGAATCGGGGAGCATGCCATTGCGCCGCAGATCGGGAACCTCTGCAGGAGCCGCTTCAGGGCACATGAGGGCAGGTAGAATAGAGATGTTTTGTAAAAGGAATTGATTCATTGCTGCTGATGTGTTATACTTTTACTCTAAAATGGTGTACCAGGAAGATATTTTGGTTCTAAACGGGACAAACTGTATTTTGTAAGCAGAACCGTGGGGAACCGGAAAACAGCACTTTTTCTTTCGATATCGGCAGGATTTACGGACGCATCATTCAGCGGCCGGAAATTCTCTGCCTGTGAAAGGTACCGGATGGGGGAAGTGCGGAACTGGAAAACAGCACTTGCCCCATGAGGTACCCAGAGGATTTACGGACGCATCATTTAGCGGCCGGAAATTCTCTGCCTGTGAAAGGTACCGGATGGGGGAAGTGCGGAACT
>CAJUFB010000002.1:61796-70013 GCA_910585805.1 uncultured Acetatifactor sp. | reverse complement strand
AGCGGCCGGAAATTCTCTGCCTGTGAAAGGTACCGGATGGGGGAAGTGCGGAACTGGAATAGGAGGAAAGTTATGAAAAAAGTTGTTTTGTATTTGTGTACAGGTATTCTGGTGCTCGGCATCAGCGCGTGCGGCAAGGGCGGGGACGAGTCCGGCTCTCAGGGGGCTGGCCAGAGCACCGAGGTAAGCAGCTCTCCCGAACAGGGCGGAGATGACGGCATGGGAGCGGACGAAAGCGGCGCTCAGGGGGAAGGCTCCGGCGCGTCCGCAGAAGGAGAACCGACCGAAGGGGAGGGCGACGGCGACGGCGACGGTGTGCCGGATGCGGACGCCGGAGTCCGGAGCGAGGAGATGGAAGGTTTGAGACAGGCGGTTGTGGAGACGCTGGGAGCGGACAATTACTGGCCTGACATGCCCATGGATGCCCAGATGGTAGAGACGTTTTTCGGGATCACATCGGATATGTATGAGGACTTTATGGCAGAGACACCCATGATCAGTACGAATGTAGATACGCTGGTCATCGTCAAAGCCGCAGAGGGACAGGCGGACGCGGTGGAGGAGGCCCTGAACGCCTACCGCGAATCCAAAGTCAATGACACCATGCAGTATCCCCAGAACCTGGGCAAGATCCAGGCAAGCCAGGTGGAAAGAATTGACAATTATGTCATTTTTGTTCAGCTGGGAGGCTTTGCCATTGAAGAGGAGAAGGAAGAGGACGTTATCGCAAAGTGCCAGGAGGCCAACAGGCTGGCAATAGACGCCATCAGTGGGAAGCTGTAGGGATACCGGATTCGGGCTGCAGCTCCCGCAGGGAATGCTGCAGCCTTTCCTGATATATGGGCAGGAGATCTGGCTTCAGGCTGAATGTTGCTGCGTTGTATTCAGCTATGGGAAGCCGTATTCGCTTTCCGTAGGATGGGATAGGAGAGGGATTCGATGGTTTTCAGCAGTGTGGTATTTTTATTCCGTTTTCTGCCCCTGTTCTTCATATTGTACTATCTGGTTCCCGGGAGAGGCAAAAATCTGGTTCTCTTTTTGGGGAGCCTGTTTTTCTATGCCTGGGGGGAACCGGTTTATGTGCTGCTGATGCTGTTTTCCACTGTAGCAGACTATGTTCATGGACGTTTGATTGGACATTTCCGGGGAAAGCGGGCGTCGAAGGGGGTTCTGTTTTCCTCGGTGCTGATCAATCTGTCGGTGCTGTGCTTTTTTAAATATGCGGATTTTCTGATACAGACATTCAATGCGGTGACAGGCGTGTCAGTTCCGCTTCTGGCGCTGCCGCTGCCCATAGGGATTTCCTTTTACACCTTTCAGACCATGTCCTATACCATTGATGTTTATCGGGGAGAGGCAGAGGTCCAGAAGAACCTGTTGGATTTCGGCGTGTATGTGGCAATGTTTCCCCAGCTGATAGCGGGGCCCATTGTGAAATACCGGGATGTGGAAGCAAGGCTCCATGATCGGAAAGCGGATCTGGAAACGGTCAGTGACGGAATGAAGCGTTTCTGCATCGGCCTGGCGAAAAAAGTACTGCTTGCCAACAATATCGGGGAACTATGGGTGCTGGTTTCGGAAATGAATCTGCGACAGATGTCTGCGCTGACTGCCTGGGTGGGGATTTTCGCCTTTGCCTTTCAGATTTATTTTGATTTTTCGGGCTATTCCGATATGGCTGTCGGCATGGGGGAAATGTTGGGGTTCCGGTTTCCGGAGAATTTCAAGTATCCGTATATCTCGGCGTCTGTCACGGAGTTCTGGCGCAGATGGCATATTTCTCTGGGCAGCTGGTTTCGAGAGTATGTATATATTCCCCTGGGAGGCAATCGTAAAGGGAGGATCCGGCAGCTTCTGAATATATTGATCGTGTGGATGCTGACGGGAATCTGGCATGGAGCAGGGTGGAATTTCCTGCTGTGGGGGCTGTGGTTTGCCTTTGCGTTGGTGCTGGAGAAGCTGTTTCTGGGAAAGCTTCTGGCGTGGCTTCCAAAGGCAGTGGGACTGGTCTATACCATGCTGGTCGTGCTGGTGGGGTGGGTACTTTTTGCGCTGGAGACGCCTGGGCGGATTCTGGGGTATCTGAGGGCCATGGCAGGGATGGGAGGCGGCCTGGCGGATACGGAGGGCTTTTATCTGGGGAGGCAGTATGGCGTATTGTTCCTGATCGCTGTGGCTGCCGCTACGCCTTTGTTTGACCGGGCAGCGGAGGAGCTCCAAAAGACCAGGACAGGACCGGCGATTGCCCTGTACCGTTTTGGGGAAAAAGTGATTCCGGCGGTGCTTTTGCTGCTGGCTATTGCGGGTATTGTGGATGCTTCCTACAATCCGTTTTTATATTTCCGTTTTTGAACACTTCCGCTTTTACGTTACGGGACTTCCTGCGAGCCGGGAAAAGCGGTTTGTGTCATGTTGGCAGCGTTTTCCGGATGGTTTGTGCTGTTAAGGACGGCACTGACACAGTTGGCAGCAGAATGGGTAGTGCGAAATGCAAAATGAGAAGCATACAATGCAAAGTGTGCGGTGGAAATGTGCAATACAAAGTGCGAAATAGAAAGTACCAGGCTTTGCTTCACAGTTAAAGAGGATGTTTCCATATGGACGAAAAAAGAAGTGCTATATCTACGATCCTGCTGTTGTCAGCCATAATACTTGTTTTCACGGCCTCTGATCTGATCCAGAGGGACCGAAGCTTTTCGGAGACGGAGAATAAGATGCTGGCCGCCAGGCCAGAATGGTCCTGGGAGTCCCTGATAGAGGGGGCGTACACCCAGGAGTATGAGGCTTATCTGACAGAGCAGTTTGTGGGGAGGGATAAGTGGATCACCATGAAGACTTATCTGGATCTGGCCCTGCAGAAACAGGAGATCAACGGGGTATACCTGGGGGAGGGCGGCTGCCTGATCGAACAGCATCTGCCTGGGGCATATACCCATGTACAGGAGACGAAGAAGCTTCTTCTTCTGGAGAAGCTGGTGAAGAGGTGGGATGCCGATGTGATGCTGGTGCCCACGGCGGATAATATCCTTACGGACAAGATGCCGCGCTGGGCGCCGTATTATGACCAGGCGGCATTTCTGGAAAAGGCCGCGCTGCAGATCGGAGCAGAACATTATATAGATGTATATTCCGCGCTGCGCCGGCATTCCGGTGAAGAGATTTATTACCGTACAGACCACCATTGGACCACTTTGGGCGCCTGGTATGGCTACCTGGCCTGGACGGAAAGTTTGGGAAGGCGGGGAGATCTCTACGGTAAAAATGCCATGAAGCCTGTGACGACGGAGTTTCTGGGAACGCTGCAGTCCAAGGTCAATCTGGATGTACAGGCGGATTCTATTTACTGGTTTCCGGAGACTGCAGAGCGCCCCGTGACGGTGACTTACGATCTGAAAGACATTCGGAACAGCTGCTACGAGGAATCTTACCTGAAGGGCAAGAACAAATACGGCTTTTTCCTGGATGACAATCATGCTTTCATAGAGATCGGGACGGATTATCGGAACGGAAAGACACTGTTTGTGATAAAGGATTCCTATGCGAACTGCTTTGTGCCGCTGCTGCTTCCCTATTATGAGAAAATCTATGTGCTGGATCTGCGGTATTTTAACGGAAGGCTGTTCCGGTTTATGGAAAGCTATGAGCCGGAGGAGGGGATGGATGTGTTGGTGCTTTATAACTGTATCCATTTTCTGGAGGATTTCGTTTATCTTGAGTAGGACATCCTTTTCCGGTGTTCTTTCCCAGGCGCTCTACAGGAAGAAACGGTAAAAACGTGAAGAAGATAGAAGGGAAATAAGGAGAAACAAATGAAAGCGGTGGTTTTTGACATGGACGGTGTCCTGTTTGACACGGAGATTGTATGCATGAAAGCATGGATGGCAGTGGCGGAGAAGAACGGCATGGCGGATATGGAGAAGGTTTTTCCCCAATGTATCGGGCTGAATTCCAATGACAGCAGGCAGATTGTGATGAAGGCCTACGGGGAGGATTTCGATTATCCGCGCTTCAGACAGGAGGCGTCGGATTGGTTTCAGGCTTATATGAGGGAGAACGGCCTGCCTGTCAAGCCGGGAGCGCCTGAGATCCTGCAGTGGCTGAGAAGCGCGGGTTATGCGGTGGGGCTGGCTTCTTCCACCAGGAGTTCCTCCGTTTTCGGTCATCTGGAGCAGTCTGGTTTTCGGGAATATTTTAAGACGGTGATCACCGGAGACATGGTAGAGCATTCCAAGCCCCGGCCGGATATCTATCTGATGGCATGCCGGGAACTGGGCGTGGAGCCGGAAGAGGCATACGCCATTGAAGATTCTCCTAACGGTATCCGTTCCGCTCATGCCGCGGGGATGCGTCCTGTTATGGTGCCGGATATGATAGCGCCTGATGAGGAGATGCGGAGATTGAGTTTCCTGGTCAGGAAGGATTTGTTTGAGGTGATGGATTATCTGCGGGAGGAGACAGGCTGAAAGGCGATAATCTGAAAAACGGCATTCTGGGAAGCGACTGCCTGAACGGTATTGCCGTCGGGCGGTACCGGGGGAGTTTAAGAACAGGAAGAAAGCGGGATGTCTTTTGAAAGCAATGTATTTTCGCAGGACAGAATGAGATGCATGAGTAAAGACTGAGTCAGTATTACAGATGCGTGGTATGGAAAACAGACAAACAGGTTCACATGTATAACAGGAGAAGGAAGAAATGGCGGATTTGGGAATTCCCCGCAATACAATAGAAGTGCTGCAGAAGCATCAGTTTAATTTTCAGAAAAAATACGGACAGAATTTCCTGATTGACACCAGGGTACTGGACAGGATCATCGGTGCCGCCCGGATTACCGAAGAGGACTGCGTACTGGAGATCGGGCCTGGCATCGGCACCATGACCCAGTATCTGGCGGAGCGGGCAGGGGAAGTGGTGGCAGTGGAAATCGACAGAAATCTGATCCCGATCCTGGAGGAGACGCTGTCCGCTTACGGCAATGTGACGCTTATCAATCAGGATATTCTGAAAATGGATGTGAAAGGGCTTGCCGAAGAGCGGGGGAAACCGCTGAAGGTGGTCGCCAATCTGCCCTATTACATAACCACGCCCATTATCATGGGACTATTTGAGGATCATGTGCCGCTGAAGAGTATCACGGTGATGGTGCAGAAGGAAGTGGCGGAACGGATGCAGGCGGGGCCGGGGAGCAAGGATTACGGCGCCCTTTCCCTTGCGGTGCAGTATTATGCCAGGCCTGAAATCGTGGCGAATGTGCCGCCGAACTGCTTTATTCCCAGGCCCAATGTGGGCAGTGCCGTTGTCCGCATGGACAGATATGAGACGCCGCCTGTGCATGCGGAGGATGAAAGAAAGCTGTTTGCTGTCATCCGGGCTGCCTTTAACCAGCGCAGGAAGACGCTTGCCAACAGTCTTGCAAATGGGCAGGAACCGGGAATTTCCAAGGAGCGGACATGTCAGGCGCTGGAGCGCATGGGACTGCCTGCCGCGGTCAGGGGGGAGGCGCTTTCGCTGGAGCAGTTTGCGGAGTTGAGCAGTTTGCTGTGAAAGTCGCGACGCTTGCCGGCTCGACTTGATTGTCTGAGGAATCGAGCTGGATGCGGGTAATCCGGCTGTGTTGCCGGGAGGCTGTCGGGGAGCGGACAATATAGACATGACGCCGGATGTCAGAGTGAAGAATCCCGGGCTTAAGCTCCCGCTGGTGTTTTACCGCAAGCCCTGCCATATATTGGACCTTTAAACAGCCGGACGGGAACCGGACATAAGAATGAAAGTCCGTTCTGAGATACCCCTGGTCAGCGGAGATCATTCCGCAAAGCCTGAATAAATGGAAAAAGCGCTTACCGACAGAATGCTCTGGTTCTGCGGAAAGCGCTTTTTTCTGCACATTTCTTTTGACAGATACAAGGGGGTATGTTACACTAAGAAGTAATATTGGGTGCTGTGTATAAGACGGATTTCCCGATTGCTTTTTTACCGGAAGAGGGGCAGATTACCTTGGATAAATATGAGTATAAAGTAAGGTCGGAAGAGATAAAAACGCTGATAGCGGAAGGGGCGTACGCAGAGGCTGCGGAGATTGCGGATACCATTGACTGGCGCAGGGTGAAAAGCGTTATGATGCTCTGTACGGTCAGCGATCTGTATAAAGTGAACCGACGGTATGAAGACGCGAAGAATATGCTGCTGCTGGCTTATGAGAAGAAGCCTGGGGGGAGGACCATATGCTATTCGCTCTGTGAGCTGTGTATCAAGACAGAGGAATTCGTTCAGGCGGTAAGTTACTACAATGAGTTTATGCGTGTGGCGCCGAAGGATCCGGAGCGTTATATTCTGCAGTATAAGCTCTATGAGGCGCAGAATGTGAACCTGGAGGAGCGCATCGGTGTACTGGAAGAGCTAAAGAAGAGAGACTACAGGGAAAAATGGGCCTATGAGCTGGCATACCTTTATCACAGGGTAGGGCTGGCTACTCGTTGTGTGGAGGAGTGCGATGAACTGATCCTGTGGTTTGGAGAGGGCAAATATGTGATAAAGGCGATGGAACTGAAAATGCTCCATCAGCCTCTGTCTTTCGCCCAACAGGAAGCTTATGACCACCGTTATGACGAATATGTGGAAGAAACGGCGGAACAGTACACGGAAGAGACGGACGCACAGTATTATGACGGACAGTATCTTTACGAAGGCCGGCAGGAAGCGGTGCCGCCCTTCCGGCAGGACGGCGATATACCGGAAGATACATGGGAAGCTCAGAATGCAGGCGGAGAAACTGCGCCGGAAGAGATGGATATTCAGGTCAAGACCATGGATGTGGGCAAGTACAATACCATCAATCTCCAGGAGGAGCTGGCAGCGGGGCTGCAGGAAGTGCTTGGCGCGGAGGAAACGGGCATCTATGGCGGCAATGCCGGTGAGGAAGCTTTTCCGAACGATGCGGAGATGGAAGGGACGGAAATCTTTTTCGGGGAAACCGGGGAGATAGAGGAAGCGGCTTTGGCCGCAGTTGGGAAGGGGACTGTATTCGAGGACGCGAAGCAGGCCGGTGCGGCTCAGGCGGCCGCATTTCCCAATGGGGCCGGTGACGATGGGGAGAACGCTGTGAGACAGAATCCGGCTTATTCGGGTGCCGATGCTGCCGCAGAACGGGCGGACACTCCGGAGAAGAAGCGGGAGACTGGGGCAGAACAGCCTTCCGGCAGTACGGAAGCTGTTGCGTCGGCATCGGAAGATACTTCCGTGGCAGTTATGGATCAGATGCGGAAGGAAACGATGGAGAAGCAGGCTCAGCTCCCCGGGGAACTGGCGGATGTGCTTTTGCAGGAGACGGACGGACAGATCAGCATGGTATTGCCGGAGCGTGCGGCTGTGGAGCGGCAGATTACCGGTCAGATGAAGATAGATGATATTCTGGCCGAGTGGGAGCGGATGAAGAAGGCGAATGAGGAAAAGTGCAGGGAGGAAGTGCGGCAGCATGTTCTTCGCCAGACAGGTCCCATGTTTACCGAATTCGAAGCCGCTGTCAGAGACGGATTGCTGGAGCAGCTGGAGGGGACATCACAGGAGCGTTCGTCTGCCGCGAATACGAAAGGGACGACAGGAGCGGCTGCTGTTTTGGCAGGTGTGAAAGCAGCGGAGGAGCTGGTGCCGCCGGAAAAACGCGCCGGGGATCAAACGGCAGTGCAGCATACGGCGACATCCGGTTATGGAGAAGCCGGCAGAGACAGAATGAACGCCGATTATGCGGAAGCACCGGGATCTGCGGAGAGAGCAGGCATGTCGGAGCAGGAAAATTCGGGGTACGGAAAAGCTCCTGCATGGAATAACAGGCAAAAGGGTCTGGACCACGCGGAAGAATCCCGGGATATGGAAGGAGAAGCCGTTTCGTATTATGGAGAAGAGCCGGCATGGACGGATGGCCGGGGTGGAATGGAATACGTGGAAGAAAACGGCAATATGGAAGAATCGTCATGGCAGGGCTTCGGCGGGGGAGAAGCCTCTGAATGGGAAGGCGTACAGGAAGGTCCGAACCAGGGGTATATAGAAGCGCCGGAATGGAAAGGTGTACAGGAGAATCTGAACCAGGAGCACGGTGAAGCGGCGGAATGGGAAGACGGACAGGAGGATCCGAACCGGGAGTACGCGGAAGCGGCGGAATGGGAAGACGTACAGGAGGATCCGAACCGGGAGTACGCGGAAGCGGCGGAATGGGAAGACGGACAG
>CAJUFB010000002.1:0-61696 GCA_910585805.1 uncultured Acetatifactor sp. | reverse complement strand
ACAGGAGGATCCGAACCGGGAGTACGCGGAAGCGGCGGAATGGGAAGACGGACAGGAGGATCCGAACCGGGAGTACGCGGAAGCGCCGGAATGGGAGGACGGAGTGATTCCGGAGGAAGCGGGCTGGTCCCAAGGCGGAGCGGATTATATGGAGGTCCCGGAATACGGAGAGGAAGCGGAAATTCACCGGGGGGCTGACAGGCTGACAGGCTATGCGGAAGCTGCCGAATACATAGAAGACGAGGGGGAAACAAACTACCGGAATGAGCTGTCATATGCGGAGACTCCAGGATCCGGTAAGGAAGAAGCGGCGGACAGTATGGACAGGGATGTCCGGAAGATGCCGGAATATGTGGAAAAAATGGAGCTTCCGGAAGATGATGTGATAGACGAGGGGGACGAAAAGTCTGAAGCGGTGGATTATCTGGAAGCTCTGGAACATGTAGAGGAAGAGGAAGATGAAAACGAGGCTGCCCTGGATCCGGACGGGTTTGAGATGATCGGTTCTGAGGAGGAAGGCGCTCGGGAAGACAGCAAAGCCGGGAAAGAGAAGAAAGCAGGTGCTGTGAAAGGCAGCGGCAGCAAACAGAAGGAGAACAGGTCGGTACCGGAACGTGAGAGGGCGAAAGTCAGGAGTCTTACCCGGGAGGAAAAAGAATTATTTGCACCGTTTATTCAGAACCGCCAGTCCAGAGAGCAGCTGGTGAAGGCCCTGGACGGCATCAGTATGGCTGCATATACAGGGAATGTAGTCATTACCGGTGAAGAGGGGATGGACACGCTGACTCTTGCGAAGAATATGATCCGCGAAGTCAGAATGACAGACAGTAATTTTTCGGGAAAGGTGGCAAAGATCACGGGGGTTGGCATGAACCGTAAAAATGTGAGGGAGACACTGGAAGAATTTCACAATGGCGCGCTGATCATTCAGAAGGCTTCCGGCATGGACAATAATACGGCGGGCATGCTTCATATTTCCCTGCAGCAGGAGAAATTCGGGATCATTGTAATCATGGAGGATACCAGGAAGGCGATACAGAAACTGTTTCTGGGGACACCGCAGCTGTTCGGTGATTTTACCGCACGGGTGGATCTGGAGGCCCTGAGCAACGACACGCTGGTATCCTTTGGCAGGCGATATGCCAGAGAGAAGGAATATTCCATTGACGACCTGGGAATGCTTGCGCTGCATACAAGGATTGAGGAGAGCCAGACCATAGACCATGTGGTGACAGTGATCGAAGTGAAACAGATCGTGGATGATGCCATTCGCCGCGCCAACCGGAAAACCATCGGACATTTCTTTGATATCCTTCTGGCAAGGCGGTACGACGATGAAGATATGATCATTCTGACAGAAAAAGATTTTGTGGCATAAAACAGGGGCAGTTCCGGCCGGAAATTCTATGCAGGAGGCTGGTAGTGCGGAACTGGAACAGGAGGTTGAAATTAATGACAGAAGAACAGGGAAAGGTATTTATTTCGGAAGCGGACCAGTATCTTTTTTCACAGGCGACCCATTATGACATTTATAAGAAGCTGGGCGCGCATCTTTCGGAAGAAAAGGGGGAGAAAGGGGTATACTTTGGCGTCTGGGCGCCCAATGCGCAGGAAGTCCATGTGATCGGCAGCTTTAATGACTGGGATGAGCAGCAGCATCCCATGAAGAAGCTGGGGTCTGTAGGCATCTGGGGCCTGTTTATTCCCGAAGTGGAGACGGGGGAGATGTATAAATTCCTGATCACCGCAAAAGACGGCAGAAAGCTTTACAAGGCGGATCCCTTTGCCAATTACGCGGAATACAGACCGGGGACGGCTTCTGTTATTACGGATCTGGAGGGCTTTGAATGGACGGATCAGAAATGGGAAGCTGCCCGGGACAAGAAAGACGTATTCAGGCAGCCCATGGCGATCTACGAGTGCCATATCGGCTCCTTTATGAAACATCCGGACGGAAAGGAAGGTTTCTATACCTACCGTGAGTTCGCTGACAGGCTGGCTGAATATCTGAAAGAGATGAAATACACCCATATTGAACTGATGGGAGTGCTGGAGCATCCTTTTGACGGTTCCTGGGGATACCAGGTGACCGGGTATTACGCGCCTACCGCCCGTTACGGGGAACCCCGGGATTTTATGTATCTGGTGAATAAGATGCACTCCATGGGGGTGGGCGTGATCCTGGACTGGGTGCCGGCGCATTTTGCCACGGATGCCCACGGCCTGGCTGAATTTGACGGGCAGTGCATTTTCGAGCATCCGGATCCCAGGCTTGGCTCACATCCTGACTGGGGCACCAAGATCTTCAATTACGGCAAGCCTGAGGTGAAGAATTTCCTCATCGCCAATGTGCTTTTCTGGCTGAGGGAATTCCATGTGGACGGTATCCGGGTGGACGCCGTGGCGTCTATGCTTTATCTGGATTACGGCAAAAAGGACGGTCAGTGGGTACCCAATAAATACGGCGGAAACCAGAACCTGGAAGCCATAGAATTTTTCAAGCATCTCAATTCCGTGGTGCGGGGCACTTATCCCGGCTTTATCACCGTGGCGGAGGAATCCACGGCATGGCCCAATGTGACGGGGCCTGTCGGCGGGGACAGCCTGGGCTTCACCTTTAAGTGGAATATGGGATGGATGCATGATTTCTGTGAGTACATGAAGCTTGATCCTCTGTACAGGAAAGGGCATCACAATGCCATGACTTTTGCCATGAGCTATAACCATGCGGAGAAATACATTCTTCCCCTGTCACATGACGAGGTAGTGCATCTGAAATGCTCCATGGTAAATAAAATGCCGGGATATCAGATGGACAAATATGCGAACCTGCGGGCAGGTTATACATTCATGTTCGGACACAGCGGCAAGAAGCTGCTGTTCATGGGACAGGATTTCGGACAGGAGCGGGAGTGGAGCGAGGAGAGAGAGCTGGACTGGTTTTTGCTGGGCGAAAAGTACAACCAGGGGCTGCAGGCCTACGTGAAGGAGCTTTTAAAGCTGTATAACAAATATCCTGCCATGTATGAGATAGATGACTCCTGGGACGGCTTCGAGTGGATGAACGCAAACGACGGAGAGAACAGTGTATTTTCCTTTGTGCGCAAATCCTCCAAAGGAACCGGCAATCTGTTGTTTGTGCTGAACATGACACCCATAAAGAGAGAAGAGTACAGGGTGCCCGTGCCCACCGTAACGAAGCGCAGGAAGTATAAGCTGCTTCTGAACAGCGACGAGGAGCGGTTCGGCGGCTGGGGCAATGAGATCGCGAAAGAAATCCCGGTGGAAGCGGTTCCCTGTCAGAATAAGGAATTTTCGATCACTCTGGATCTGCCGCCCTACGGCGCCGCGGTATTTGTGTTTTAAAGGTTTGAATGTAAGGTAAAGATTTCGGAGGATTTTACCGAAATAAAGGGTGTAGGTGCAAAAGGGCGCACCTGCCCCTTTTTTTGAAAGCGGATATTGAGAACCGGAAAAACAGGAGAATAAAACTTTGAAGATTACATTTACGGAACAGGCGATCAAAGAGGCAGAACGGCGGCATGCGGAGAGAAGCCGGGCTTCCCATGCGGAAAACATGGCGGCAATGCAGACGCCCTTTGCAGCATTTTTCGGCGGAAGCGGCAGATCTGACATTCCCGGGTCGGGAGGCGATAAAGCGAAGAGCCTCATCGAGCTTCAACAGGAGGCGGCCGACATTGATGTAGGTGTCCGCCGGGATTATATGACAGTTATGTCACATACCCTTTCGGAGGAGGACTATGCGAGAATGCAGGAGGAAGGCTTTGACCTGGGCAGCATGGACCCCGATGAGGCTGTGACGATCGTAGATAAGATCAAGGCGGAGCTGGTGCGTGCAGGGAAAAATATCGTGGGCTATACCGACGATATGGATGTGGACAGTCTGGCTTCGGCACTGGGAAGCAGGACGCTGGCCCAGGCAGTTCTGGACAGCTTCCGCGCAGCGGATGTGCCGCTGACAAAGGAGAATCTGGCGGCGGTATCCCGGGCATGGGAGATGAGCTCGGAATTACAGCCTATGAGTGACGGCACCCGAAGTTACCTCATTGACAATGAGATGGAGGCGGAGATCTGGAATCTGTATCTGGCGCAGAGCAGCGGCGCTGGCAGAGGTGCTTCCGCGCCCAGATTTTATGCCGAGGATGTGCACGGATATTATACACAGAGCGCCGGCGGGGAGAATTCCCGGGAGCTGCAGGAACAGATCGACAGGATCATCAGACAGTCCGGCAGAGAAGTCGATGAGGACAGCCGTAAGAATGCAGCCTGGCTGCTGGACAGGGGGCTGCCGGTAACCACGCAGAATCTGGAGCGTCTGGAAGCGCTGCAGGATCTGGAACTGCCGGTGACGGAAAAGCGTTTCGGCGAGGCGGCTGCGGCTGCGGTGGCAGAAGGAAAGAGCCCGCTGCATGCTTCCCTTGCCCAGACAGAGGAAAGTTTATACGAGAAAGCCAATGCTGTTTCGGAATATTATCACAGCAGCGCGCTTTGGGAGGCCAGCGTGGGTGATATCACCGCCAGAAGGCAGCTTGAGGAAGTGAGGCTGCGGATGACGGCGGAAGTGAATGTGAAGCTGCTGAAGAGCGGATTTTCCATTGACACTGCTCCCATGGAGGAGCTGATCGAGGCGCTGAAGCGGGCGGAGTATGAACTGGCCGGACAATATTTCCCCAGAGATTCCATGGCTGTGGAAAAATACCAGAACTACCGCCAGGTAAGCAATGTGACGGATCAGCTGCCGGGCCTGCCTGCAGACGTGCTGGGAATGTTTGCAAAGGGGCAGGGGGATGCCTCTCTGGAAACGATTTATAATGAAGGTAAGGTACTGCAGGACAATTACGAAAAAGCGCAGGCAAGCTATGAGAAGCTGATGACCACACCCAGGAACGAGATGGGTGACAGCATCGAAAAGGCATTTGCCAGTGTTGACCATATACTGAAGGATCTGGGACTGGAGCTGACGGAGGAGAACCGCAGGTCCGTCAGGATCCTGGGCTACAACCAGATGGAAATGACCGTGTCCAATGTGGAGGCAGTGCGGGAGGCAGACAGACAGGTACAGGATGTGCTTGCGAAGCTGACGCCTGCGGCGACTCTGAAGATGATTCGGGACGGCTTCAATCCTCTGGAGAAGAGTATTGACGAGCTGGAGACTTACTTCAGGCAATTGCCGCCGGAGTATAAGAAAGAGGCAGAGAGCTACAGCCGTTTCCTGTACGGGCTGGAGCGGAATAATGAGATCACGCCGGAGGAGCGGGAAAGTTATATCGGCATTTACCGTCTGGTGCGCCAGATAGAGAAGGCGGAGGGAGCGGCTGTGGGCGCTTTGGTGAATTCCCAGGCGGAGCTGCACTTTTCCAACCTTCTCACCGCGCTGCAGAATCGGAAGAAGACCCTGGATATCCGTGTGCCGGATGAACTGGGGAATATCCCGAAGCCCACCCGCAGGGAGGAAAGTATCTCGGAGCAGATCTCCAAGGCATTTGTGAAGACAGTTGCCGATATCAGGGCTGCAAACGCGGCTGCCGAAAGAAACATGCAGCAGTCTGACGGACAAAACGCTCAGGCGGAAGAACGTAGCGCGCAGGAATCAGGGCGGAATGCACAGGCGGAAGCAGCTGCGCGGCAGACGCAGGCGGCAGACACAGCACGGGAGACACAGGTGAAAGATTCCGGGCAGAATGAGCAGGCACAGGCTGCGGAGCTGCCGAAAACCGTAACGGAACCGGTTGCCGAGGCCTTTGTCAAGGCGGCAAACGATGTTCTGACAGAAGTGTCACCTGATGAAAAGACCACAAAGGAATATAATAAAACTCAGCTGGAGGAGCAGAGGCAGGCTGTCAACGCCGCTGACCAGGAGAGCGTTTCCGTGCTGCAGAGAGGGGAGCTGTCTTCCAGCGTGGATAATCTGATGGCGGCACAGGCGCTGACCTACGGCACAGAGAATATATTTGCGCTCAGTGACAGAAACAGACCGGCGGCAAAGAAAGCACCGGTGGACATCATGGCGCTGCTGGCGAGAAAAGCGAATCCCGAACTGGAGGTCCAGGAGCCTGAACCCCAGGAGGAAACCGGCTCCACGGCTCTGTGGAAGAAACTGGACAATATGGAAGAATTCGTCACGGAGTACGGCGAGATAACCGAGAGTTCCATGGAATCGGTGGAGGAGGCTACTTTCCAGGAAGCGGACAGCAGCATGGATGTAAAGCAGATGCAGCTGAACCATAAGCAGCTGACCGTGGCGGCAGCGTTGGCAAAGCGGGAGGAATACTATCTGCCCATGTATGTGGGAGATCGGCTGACGAGAGTCCATCTTACCCTGGACAAAGCCAGTCCGGAGAAGGGGACGGTTACCATCGGCGTGAACCTTTCCCAGGAAGAACATATGCAGGCAAGACTTACCCTGAACAACGGAACCGTCCACGGGATGCTTTTCGGGGAAGGAAATGTGGATATAATGAAATTGCAGCAGATAGCCGATAACTTTAGAAAGGAAGCGGAAGGCAGCTGGAATGTAGGCAATATTTCCACGATCTCATCGGAAAAGCGTATGCCGGAGCTGATCAGATCAGGGAAACATACTCCTACGGAAAGCGCCGAGCTCTACCGTGTGGCCAGGGTATTCTTACAATCCGTGGTGCAGCAGGGGGAGAGCGCATAAAAGCAGGAGCGGAACTGAATAAGGAAGTGCCTACAAATAACTGATACGAGTTTAAAGCTGTTTCCCTTGTATTTCCGGGCTTTTCTTTAAAGAAGTTGTATCAGTTATTTTCCGACAATTCCTAAAAGGATCCGCCTGAAGCAGTGTGCCCGGCGGGGCGGGTTTTTGTCTGTAAGGCAGACGGAAGCCGTTGGGAGATGTACATATCCGGGAAGAGTATGGGGTATCATCGAACCTGTGACTGCATCGGGACTGGTGAGGGCGGATCAGAACAGAACAGAACAGGAGAGCAAATATGAGGATCAATTACAATGTATCTGCAATGCTTGCGAACAACAAGCTTGCCAATAACGACAATCTGTTGTCAAAGTCACTGGAGCGTCTGTCCTCAGGGCTGAAGGTGAATTCGGCTAAGGACAATCCGGCGGGCTTGGCTATGGCGAAGCGCATGAATGCTCAGATAGAAGGCCTTTCTGTGGCAAACCAGAGCGCGGGAGACGGTGTCTCCATCATTGAGACGGCAGACGGTGCCATGTCCGAGGTCAGTGAGATACTGCAGAGAATGAACGAACTGGCGGTAAAGGCTGCCAACGGACCAAACTCCGATAAAGACAGGAGTGTCATACAGGATGAAGTAAAGCAGCTGACGGAGGAAATTACGAGAATAGCGGAGGCTACGGAATTTAACGGACAGAAGCTGCTGAACGGAGAATTTTCGCTGAAGGGATATGTGCAGGGCAATCTGGACGTGAAGGTGAGCTCCTATTCCACGGAAGTGACGGCGAAGATTTATAACATAGACCAGCTGGTGATTGAAGAAAATCCCATGCCTACGGATGAAAGCGACAGATATCGTGTAAAGGTCTTTACACCCAAAAGCGGTGATTTCCCGGACGGGGTCACTGCTACCATGAAGGATAATCTGCTGTCCATCCAGGGGGTAAACGGTTTTAAGATGACGCTGGATCTCAGCAGGGCGATCACGAACAGCGGTTTTCCGGATACCGTCAAGGAACTTGAGATTACGGAGGTGAACGGTGCCTCGAAACCCCTGGTGATAGACGCTACAGGCATCGGTCCCATGGTGGTTCAGGTGGGAGCCAACGAGGGCCAGACCCTGGAAATGGATATTCCGAAGATTTCCCTCAGCGAGATGGGGCTGGACAATTTTTTTGTGAAAGACGGAGACGGAACGGAGAATGACGGCAAAGGCGTATGGACGCTGAACGTAAGTACCGAGCAGGCTGCAACGGAAGCCATAGAGAGGATTGATGGTGCCATCCAGTTTGTGTCCGGCATCAGAGGGCGTCTGGGTGCCTATCAGAACAGGCTGGAGACCACGATCAACAGCCTTGATGTCACTTCCGAAAATGTGACGGCGGCTTATTCCAGGATCATGGATGTGGACATGGCAGAGGAAATGACCAATTATACCACCTACCAGGTCATGACCCAGGCGGCCACTTCCATGTTGGCGCAGGCCAACGAGAGACCTTCGTCGGTGCTGCAGCTGCTGCAGTAAACCCTGTGCAGCAGGCTTATAAGTGTATTTGGCTGAGGCCATTTACCGCAGGAGATTCCTATATGAGAAAAGAAGACAAACAACAGTTTACGCTGCGGATCACCCAGGCAAATCCTACGGAACTGGTGGTTATCCTTTATGAAATGCTATTGTGCTATCTGGAGGATGCGGAGAATGCGCTGCAGTCCGAGGAGACAGAGGCTTCCGAAAAGGCGGACCGCTTACGCGATGCTGTCAGGAATGCCCGGGGTTGCCTGAATGAATTGCTGCGTTCATTGGATCTGAGATATGAACCGGCGCCCACGCTGCAGCGGCTTTATATGTTCTGCATCAGGAGACTGGCCCGGGGAGAGCAGCGCCGGGAGGCAGGTTCCTTTGAAGAGATAAAGCGGGTTATTGTGCCGCTGAGCGATGCTTACCGGAAAATTGCGGGTCAGAACAGCGCTGGGCCGGTGATGAACAATTCCCAGGCCGTCTACGCCGGTCTGACCTATGGACGGAATACTTTAACCGAGAACCTGGCCGACCAGGGGCTGAACAGGGGGATACTTGCTTAAAGTGTCCTCATCAGAGTAAGTTTCTGCGGCGGCAAGGTCTGTCAGATGCTTGTATCTTCTTTGGAGAGAGTTAATTTCATAAATATAGCTGTCGATCAGATCGACTTCTATGGCATTGTCGAAACCCGCATAGGCGTCATTCAGAGCCTGGCGGGTTTTTTCTATGGAATCCTGTAAGGTCAGAGGGGCGCAGTCCACTCCTGTCATATCATCTGTTCCGATTTTATGTCGAAAATACATTTTCATACAATCACTCCTTTCCCTGCTGCGAAGCTGTCATGAATTGCCGGGAAACAACTGATACGGCCCGTCTGGGAAAAGCCGCGCATCCGTTATTTGCAGGCACTTCCTTATGCTACAAGTATAGGCTTGTCGGATGAAAAATATTCCATTTCTGGAAAAAATTGATTCTCCGCATATTTTTTTTCGGGACACATATGAATATTACAGGAAACCCATACTGGACCGGCGGAAGAAATGTCGGGAGCAGTGTGAGACAAAAGGGATTCATTGTCAGGGAGGAGCAGTCTGTGGAAAAGGTCTTAAATTTTGTAATGAGAGGGATTCTGGGAACAATAGCGATTTACTTTATCAATGCAGTGCTGGAAAAAATGGGTTTTTCCCTTGGTGTAGGCATCAACGCGGCAACCGTTTTGACATCCGGAATCCTTGGATTTCCTGGGCTTATGGCACTTTACGGGATCGGATTTTACAAACTTTTGTAGATTTTTGACAAAAATTGTTTTTTCGCGTTTTTCCTCTTGCAAAATGTGCGCACAGTAGCTATAATGCATTTACAACATAACAAATCCAGTCGTTCAAAGTTTTTTATACTTATGATCGAAAGCATTTGCCGACTTGAATGTATCGTGAGTGATCGCTTGTACAATCAGAGACAAAGACGGCAGATGAATACGCTCAGGAGTATATTTCAAGGATTCAGGTTATTTCGTGAGGCATACTTCGCCTCGGAGATCAGAGATTATCTTTAGGAAAAGGAGATGGTGTATTGGCGGCTCTGTGCGTTATTTTGACAGCAGCCTGCGGTTATGATTACAGGGATAACAGGATTCCCAACTATCTGGTCCTGCTGGCAGCAGTTCTGGGTATGGGATGGCAGGCGTGGGACGGAGGAGTTCCGGGCGCCCTGGCTTTTTGGGGGCAGGCGGCGCTGGCTATGGCTCTGTTATATCCATTTTTTAAGATCGGAGGCTTGGGCGCCGGGGATGTGAAGCTCCTTGGCGCAGCGGCGGGGTATCTGCCCTTCGGGAAAGTTCTTATTTTCTTATTTTGTTCTTTGCTGATTGCTGCAATGATCTCATTGGTTAAAATGTGCAGGAAAGGTATTTTCAGACAGCGTGTGCAGTACTTGTCCGCGTATCTGAAGGATGTGATGCTGACAGGGGAATGGAAGCTGTATCAGGCAGGAGGCACCGGGGAAAAGTCCCGCGGCATATGTCTGTCAGGTCCCATACTGCTCAGTGTGCTGTTGTATCTGGGAGGTGTCTATTGAAAGAGAAAAACAAAAAGGTCATGGTACTGTGCGATACGGAGGAGGATTACGCGCAGCTGATGACAGAATTTATGAAAAAACGTAAAAATCTACCCTGGGAACTGCGTACTTATACAAATGTACAGGACATGCTTTCCATGGAAAAGCAGGAAATAGAGATGCTGGTGGTGTCCGAGTCGGCTTATGGACCGGAGCTGCAGAGCATGTGTCCCAAACGTTTTGTCATACTCAACGAAAGCGGTGTGATGAAATGGGAGAATCTCTTCTATGTGGATAAATATCAGGAAGCGGAAGAGATCATGAAACAGCTGTTGGGGATCTACACGGAAATAGCGGATACACAGCTGCCGATGCTCAGAACGAACCACAGGACTGTGTTTATCGGGAATTATTCGCCTGTGAGAAGATGCATGCAGACATCCTTTGCCATCACGATGAGTCTGCTGCTGGCGGAAAAGCATCCCACGCTTTACCTGAATTTTGAGCACTATGCGGGGAGCGCGGAGCTGCTTCCGGATATGCAGATGCTGGATATGGCTGATCTGCTCTATTTTCTCAATGCGCAGAAGGATAAATTCCGGCTGAGACTGCAGACGATCTTAAAGCACAGAGGGAAGCTTGACTACATCCCGCCCATGAGATCAGGGCAGAATCTGCTGACAGTCACGGCGTCCGAGTGGATAGAGCTGCTGCAGAAGATTGAAGAGCTGGAAGAATATGAATATGTCATTCTGGATCTGGGGGAGAGTATGCAGGGATTGTTTGAGATTCTCCGGTTGTGTACCAGAGTATATACATTGACAAGGGAGGACAGGATTGCCCAGGGCAAGCTGCTTCAGTATGAGCAGATTCTTGCCATGTATGAATATGGGGATGTGCTGGGGAAGACAAAGCGTCTGTCCCTTTCCCATATCAGGAAGCTGCCGGAGGAGCTGGAGCAGCTGACAAAGGGAGATCTGGCGGAAATGGTGAAGGGACTGATCCGGGAAGTGGAAGAAGAACACGGAAAGGAGGAGCGATGGAATACACAGAGTTGAAAAAGCAATTGCGCGGCAAAGTGCAGGAGAAAATGGATTTTGCCAGGGATTTTACGGACGCGGAGGTAGAGGATACCATTGACGAGGTAATGCTGGAGCAGGAAGGCCTGATGATCTGTCCCGTGGAGATGCGCAGGCGGCTGAAAAAGGAACTGTTTGACTCTCTTCGCAGACTGGACATTCTGCAGATCTTTGTGGATGACAGCTCCGTTACGGAGATCATGATCAACGGAAAGGATCATATTTTTGTGGAACAGGACGGAAGACTGCGGGAACTGGACATGGGGTTTGAATCCACGGAGAAGCTCCAGGATGTGATACAGCAGATCGTAGCGGGCTGCAACCGCGTGGTGAATGAAGCCTCTCCCATTGTGGATGCCCGGCTGCCCAATGGTTCCAGAGTGAATATTGTCATGAATCCCGTTGCCCTGAACGGACCGATTGTCACGATCCGCCGTTTTCCGGACAAGCCCATCACCATGGAGCGCCTGCTTCAGATCAGGTCTGTCTCTTCCGAGGCAGCGGCTTTCCTGAAGAAGCTGGTACAGGCGAAATACAATATATTTATCAGTGGCGGGACAGGAAGCGGGAAAACCACGTTTCTGAATGTATTGTCCCAGTATATTCCGCCGGAGGAGAGGGTGATCACCATTGAGGACAGCGCCGAACTGCAGCTGCAGGGTCTGCCCAATCTGGTGCAGCTGGAAACCCGCAACAGCAATGTGGAGGGCTGCAATGAGATTACCATTCGGGATCTGATCAAATCCTCCTTGCGTATGCGGCCGGACAGGATCGTCGTTGGCGAAGTCAGAGGGGCTGAGGCGATTGACATGCTTCAGTGCATGAATACCGGACATGACGGAAGCATGTCCACAGGCCACGCGAATACCGGACGTGACATGCTGGCCAGGTTGGAAAACATGGTGCTGATGGGGCTGGACCTGCCGCTGGCGGCAATCCGGCAGCAGATCGCATCAGGTGTGGACATTATCGTACATCTCGGAAGGCTGCGGGATAAATCCAGGAAAGTTTTGGAGATAACGGAACTGGCGGGATGTGAAAACCAGGAAATATTACTGAACCCACTGTACGTTTTTGAGGAGACAGGAGAAGACGGGGAGGGAAATGTGATCGGTGAATTGCGGAAGAAAGGAGATCTGATCTATGGACACAAGCTTAAAACGGCAGGATTATCATAGATATGCCTGGAAGAGAGGAGAGAAAGCGGGAACTGTCCTGATCTGCGCAGGCGTCACAGGGATCATTGCCTATTTTTTCTATCGGAGCGTCTGGGCGCTGATTCCGCTTTCCGCCATTGGGATTTTTACCTTTATCCAGGTGGAAAGAGGGAAGGCCGAGAAAATGAGGGAGGAGCTGTCTGGGCAGTTCAGGGAATGTATTCTTTCGGTGGCTGCTCTGCTGCAGGCGGGGTATGCTGTTGAAAATGCTTTTATGGAATGCAGACAGGATATGGCTCTGATGTATGGGGAGGACGCGCTGATCTGCAGAGAACTGAACTATATCAAAAGGGGACTGAAGATCAATATTGTTCTGGAAGAACTGCTGGAAGATCTGGCAGCTAGGAGCGGCTGTGAGGAAATTACCCAGTTTGCTCAGATCTTCGCGTTGGTAAAGCGCAACGGGGGCAATATGGCGGAGGTGATCAGGAGCGCGGCCTGTCAGGTAGGACGGCAGATAGAGCTGAAGCAGGAGGTACAGATTCTCCTGGGCGGAAAGAAGATGGAGCTTATGATCATGAAGGCAATGCCCTTTGGGATACTGCTGTACATTGATATCGGGAACAGGGGGTATTTTGATTCCCTGTATCACAATCTGACGGGAATTGCCGTTATGACCGGATGCCTTGGCGTTTATCTTGGGGCATATCTGTTGGGAGAGCGTATCATGAAAGGGATTACGGCGGATATGGTATAAGACGGGGAGGTGGAGCAACTGTATTGGATTGCATTATTGACGGTGGCTGTTTTTGGGATACTGCTGTGTCTGGCGGGAAAGGAAAGGGCAGATACACAGACAGGTATTTTGCTGAAGCCCTTTTATAAGATGGCGATGTATCTTTATAAGAGGCTTTACGGCTTCTTCCCCAGGCTGTTTTCTTCGGTCCAGGTGGAGAAAGATCTGCGTCAGCTGCACCCGGGGGAGCCCGGCGAGTATGTGAAGACGGTATATTATGTGAAAAAAGCGGCAATCTGTATGGCGGTGGTATTTGCAGGGACGCTTTTTGGCGCGGCAGCGAAATTCAGCGCGGAGAGCGGGACCATTCTGCAGGATGGTGGGATCATTGTCAGAGACAGCTATGAAAAGGAAAGCAGACAGGTAGGTCTGACCCTGGATTATGGGGAGAAGCAGATGGACTTTCAGGTGGAAGTGGAACCGTTGCTGCTGTCAGGGGAAGAGGCGGAAGCGCTTGTGGACGAATTTGTAGAAAAGCTGCCTCAATATATGGCCGGAAAAAACGAAAGCCTGCAAAAGGTGACAGGGGATCTGAGGCTTCAGGAAAAATATGACGGCTTTCCGGTAACTGTGATTTGGGACAGCGACAAACCGGGACTTTTGAGTTCTGACGGACAGGTGTTTTCGGTGGAAGAGGTTCGGGAAGTGACATTGACTGCGTATATAAGCTATGGGACAAGCGAGCGGGTGAAAGAATTTCAGGTCATGTTGGTGCCGCCGGAGCTGTCGGATGAGGAACTGGCTTACAGGGAAATGAAGGAGTTGCTGACAAGATCCCAGGAGGACAGCATCAGGCAGGAGGAATGGCGGCTGCCGGAGAAGTGGCGGGGGGAGAGCATCACATGGCGCCAGATCGTGGAGGATAACAGCCTGCTTTTATGGGCGGCGGCAATAGCGGCAGCGGTTATGGTATTTTTCCTGTTGGATAAAGACCTGCATGGTCAGATGGAGGAAAGGCAGAAACGGCTGCACCGGGAATATTCCGAGATCGTACATAAGCTGGTCCTGTATGTGGGAGCCGGAATGACGATCAGGGGAACATTTCAGAAGCTTGCCGGAGATTATGAAGCAAAGTGCCGGGAGGGAGGCAAAAGCTCGCCGGCTTATGAAGAAATATTGTATACATGCCGTGAACTGCATTCCGGCGTATCCGAGGGCCTGGCCTATGAGCATTTCGGAAGGAGGACAGGATTGCAGGAATACATCAGGCTCAGCACCCTGCTGGCGCAGAATCTGAAGCGGGGAAACAGCACACTTCTGGACCGGCTGCGGGAAGAAGCGGAGAAATCTGCGGAGGAGCGGCTGCAGCAGAGCAAAAAGCTGGGAGAGGAGGCAGGTACGAAGCTTCTGGTGCCCATGGTGCTGATGCTGGCGGTGGTCATGGTGGTTATCATGATCCCTGCCATGTCGAGTATGTAGAAGATCTGCCGGTACTTTGCTTAACATGAATTGCTGCACGTGGCGGCGGAAAGAGAGGAGATTATGAATTGTTTAAAAGGCTTGAAACAGTTTTGGACAGAAGAAGAGGGAATGGGCACTGTGGAGATCATTCTGATCATTGTGGTTCTGGTAGGTCTGGTCATTCTGTTTAAAGGTCAAATAACCGAGATTGTGAACAGCTTATTCCAAAAGATCACCAAGCAGTCGGATACGGTATAAGGACCGGCAGGAGAAAAACGGATTGGAGGCCCGTATAGCGGGCGGGGGGATGAAAATGAAGGACAGGAAAAATGTGTTTTTGAAAACGTTTGACAGATATGTATGTATGAAACCACAGAATGCATATCTGACCGTGTATCTGACACTGTGCCTGGCGGTTATCCTGTCCCTGTTCCTGGCTCTGATCGACGGAGCGCGCAGAAATGGTGCCAGACTGGAAGCTGAGATCGTGACGGATATCGGGCTGCAAAGCATCATGGCGGAATATCACCGTGAGCTGATGAAGCAGTACAATCTGTTTGCCATTGACACTTCCTATGGCACTGATCTGTGCAGCAAGGGGAATACGGAGGCCCATCTGCAAAAGTATCTGACGAAGAATCTGAGTGTTGATGATGTTTTTCTTTCCGGTGTTCTCTACAGGGATTTTTTTGGCCTGAGGCTGGAGCAGGCGGAGATAAAGAAGGCGTCTGTTATGACGGACGGAGCAGGCGCCGTGTTCCGCAGATGCGCGGCAGAGGCCGTAAAAGCGGATCTGGGGATAGGGTTATTGGAAGAGCTTCGTGGATGGATGCAGACAATAGAGGTAAACGGGCTGGAAGAGGGAAAGGAAGAAAAGCAGAAGCAGGAATATGATGAGAAGATTGACGGATGGGTCTCGGAATATGATGGTACGGAGGTTGAGATACAAGAGGGCGAGTGGGAGACTGTGGAATTGAAGAATCCCACGGACAGTCTGGAGGAGAAGAAGCGACTGGGTATTTTGCGGTTGGTTACGGATAACGAAGCGGAATTATCCGGAAATACGTTGAGCCTGGAAACCCTGATCCAAAGCAGGATGGGAAAGGGGGAGATCAATCGGGGAAATATGGAATATGCGGAACAGACAGAAGCAGAGCAGCTGCTGGAAAAGTTTGCTTTTCAGGAATATCTGCTGCGCTATATGGGCAGGTATGGAAAGGAAAATGAGGAAGATGCACTGCGTTATCAGATCGAATATCTGATAGCGGGCAAGGGAAGCGACATAGAGAATCTGCGCGGTGTGGCCAACCGTCTGTGCGTGCTCCGGGAGGCGGCGAATGCCATGTATCTGATGGCGGATAAGGAAAAAAGAGCAGAAATAAAAGTGGCGGCAGGATTGGTGTGCACACTGGTGATGCTGCCGGAACTGACCCCGCTTCTGGAGGGCGCCATCCTGTTGGCATGGGCGTATGCGGAAAGCGTATATGATGTCAGAACCCTGTTTGCAGGAGGAAAGGTTCCGCTTTTGAAGAACAAGGAAACCTGGCATTACAGTCTTACAGCGGCTCTGCACGGAGATCTGAAGGACAGGGCGCAGGAGGGAAAGGGGTTGGATTATCAGGACTATCTGAGGATTTTTATGATGACGGTCAATACGGATACGCTTACGGCGCGGGCCATGGATATGGTGGAGGCGGATATCAGAAAGACATCAGGAAACTCCGCGTTCCGGCTGGATGGATGCTACGAAGCGGTGGAGGCATGTATCCGGATAGGCAGCAGCTACGGCTATCAGTATGAGCTGACCAGACAGAAAAGCTATCATTAAAGAAAAGTTGTCATGAAAGAAAAGCTGTCATGAAAGAAAAGCGAGGTGAACAGTGATGTCCCTTTTACGGTGTGAGATGATCAAAAAGAAAGTGTCATTAAAGAAAAAGAAACCTTCTCCGACCTGTCAAGACAATTCTCCGGATTCGGCCCGGAATCCGGAATCTTCCATGAGAGGCTATTCCAATATGCCTTCCGTCTTACATCGCTCCGTAAAGGGGACATCACTGTTTGCCTCGTTTTTCAGGTTGGCTGATGCGGGAATGACGGTAGAGGCTTCAGTGGTGCTTCCGCTTTTCCTGTTCTTTTTCCTGAATCTGGGGTGCGCAATAGAAATGATCCGGCTGCACGGCAACCTGCAGTTGGCGCTATGGCAGATTGGCAGCAGGCTTTCTGTATATGGGTATGCTGTAGACAGCGGGGAAGAGCCGCAGAGTGTGGAATTGCAGCAAGATGGGGAACAGGGGGACGAATGGTGGAAGGATCTGATGGGGATGGCGTTTTCCGCTACATTTGTCAAGGATCAGATGATCCGCTCTGCCGGGAGATCCTATCTGGACCAGTCTCCGCTTACAAAAGGGGCGGAGGGATTGCAGCTCTGGGAGAGCCGGATATTCGGTTCGGAGGATGAAATCAGCATTATTGTTACATATTCCGTATCACCCTGGAGCCGCCTGATCGGTTTTGGCGATTTTCGGATGTCAAATCGCTATTATTCGCATATCTGGAACGGTTATAAGCTTTCGGACGGCGGGACGGAAAACGGTTCGGAGGATTCGGAGACAGTTTATGTGACGGAGACCGGAAAGGTATATCATCTGACACAGGACTGCACATATCTGATGCTTTCGGTCCGCCCGGTCTCTGCCGCGGAAGTTGACAGTGAAAGAAATCAGAACGGAGGAAAATATTATCCCTGCGAAAGATGCGCAGGAGGGAATGCGCCGGGAGTCTATTACATTACATCGGATGGGAACCGCTATCATTTTGACAGGGGCTGCTCCGGACTGAAGCGGACGGTAAGCGCTATCCCCCTGGACCAGGCGGTGGAATCAGGCTATACGCCATGCAGCCGCTGCGGCAGATAGAAAAGAACATCTGAGAGAGGAAAGGAGAAAAATGTGGTTTACGGTATTGACAATGATCTGGCTTTTGAGTATCAGTGTATCGGATATCAGGAAACGCAGTGTGCCGGTCTGGATGCTTGCGCCGGGAGGCGTTCTGGCAGGGATCATGTTTGTAAGTCAGCAGGGGGCGACGGGGGATGTGCCAGGGATACTTCCGGGGGTGATTCTTCTGGTGACAGCATTTATCACGAAAAAGGCCGGCTATGGAGACGGAATCGTGATGCTGTTTCTGGGGATCATGTCGGGGGGAGGTGAGAGTCTGCTTATCTTTGCGGCCGGCCTGTGTTTTGCAGCCATATTTTCTCTGATATTATTGGGGCTGCGGAAGGCCGGGAGGAATACCAGGATACCGTTTCTTCCGTTTTTGGCGGCTGCATGGCTGATTGTTGCGGTGTTTTGAGGGATTTTCCGCTGCATGAGAAAAATGCGGGAAGGTATGGTTGATTTGAGCCGGGGAGAGAGGTGCTTACAAATAAGTGATACGAGGAGGAAGAAGGATGAAAAAGGAAAATGCGTATATGACGGTGGAGGCAGCATTACTGTTTCCGTTTTTGACAGGGGCGATCCTTTTTGTTGTTTATATGCTGCTGTTTCAGTATGACAGATGTCTGTTGGAGCAGGATATGGGGGCACTGGCTCTGTGGGGAAGCCTTGCGCAGGCCACGGAGGCGGAGACGCTGGAGGAAAAGGTACAGAAGCGGGTAGCAGATGTATATAAGGATAAGTATATGATGTGGAGATTTACCGCCCTGGATGCGTCACTGGAGAAGGGGAAGTTTACCGCAAAGGGAGCGGGAGCCGTTTTTTTCCCCTTTGACGGATTGAATTTCTGGGGAGGAGGAAATGTGTGGAGCACGCAGGCGGCGTATGGGTACAGCCGTCTGGCGCCGGTGACATTTATCAGGACTTGTCACAAGCTCCGGGAAGCTGTGGAAGGATGAGGGTGTTTGTATGCTGAATATAGAATATGTGCGGAGTTTAAACAGCAATTACGAGAGAATACAGCTGGATAAAGTACCGGAGGAAAGAAAGTACCAGTACTGTATTCTTGGAAGATGTCAGATCAAAGGACTGCTTCCCTGTAGTCTGCGCTATATTAACGGTGGCGCCTATCTTTACTATGATATCTCTTCAAAGCAGAACCTGGCACTTCTGTATGGAAATCGCAGCATTACAAGGGAGTGGGTAAGGGATTTTATGTGGAGTCTGAAGCAGCTGCAGCAGGAGCTGGGACGTTTTCTTCTGGAAATGGATCATATTCTCTGGCATCCGGAGCAGATATTTCAGGATCTGGAGGAGCATGTGTTTTCTTTCCTTTACGTACCTTATTATGAGGGGGATTCCAGCTTTATGAAGCTGATGGAATTCTGGGTGGAGCATATTGACTATAATGATGAGGTTCTGGTGGATTGCGTCTATCGTATGTACGAGAGGCTGGAGCGAAACGGAGAAGTATATCTGCAGTCACAGATATTTGATGATGCCGGATGTCTGGAAGAGACAAAGATCCCGGATCTGGTATGTACCGTGCTGGAGGAAAAGCCTGTGGAGGAAGCGGAACCGGCGGCTGCCGCTGCGGCTGATCTGACCGCAGGAGCATCGGATGTATCGGAAGGACAGGCAAAGGAGGGAAAAAGGGGGATATTCGGCATCCTGGAAGGAAAACGGAATCGCAGCAGGAAAATGAGGGAAGAATACAGACTGACCATGCAGCAGTCCATGGCGGGGCTGTGCGTTGCAGAAGAAACAGCTTATGAAAAGAGCGCGGATACGAAGAGTTCTCATGGAAAGACTGTCTATATCGAGGAAAGGCCTGAACTGGAAGAAAGGTCTCACAGACTGCTTACAACGGATGGCCGGCTTCTGGCAAGCCTGGAAAAACCTTCTTTGGCCATAGGAAAGAAAAAGGAAGAGGTAGATCTGGTATTGGAGGAGGCTTCCGTCAGCCGGATTCATGCCCGCATTACAAATGCCGACGGAAAATACTATCTGGAGGACTTAAATTCCACAAACGGTACCTTTCGAAACGGTCTGCGGATGCAGCCTTATGAGAAGAAAATGCTGGAGGAGGGAGATGAAATAAAGTGCGGGAAGGTGGCTTTTATTTTCCGCTGAGACGTATTTTGATTGAAAAACCGCCGGAGATATGATAGAATTGGTCTTATCTTGAGAAACAGGGCAGGAGGATCGAACTTGTTGAAAAAATGGAAGGATCAGCCCATAGTAAGTACGGTACTTGTGGCGGTTAATGTGATGGTTTATATCCTATGCAGTCTGACCGGAGAGCTGCTTTATGACAGAGGCCAGCTGGATGCATTTGATGTGCTGCTCAATAAGGAGTATGACAGGATTTTCTGGTCCATGTTTCTTCACAGCGGAGTAAGTCATCTTTTTAACAATATGGTGATCCTGTTTTTTCTGGGATCCATGATCGAAAAAGAGGTGGGCCATTTCCGGTATGCGCTGTTGTATCTGATTTCAGGGATCGGAGGAAATCTGCTGTCGTTGCTTGCAAAGGTGGTAAACGGTGATGTGGCCGCATCCCTGGGAGCCAGCGGGGCCATTTTCGGACTGGACGGCGTGCTGCTTGCCATGGTGCTGTTTTCCGGCAGAGAGATGGAGAATGTCACCCCGACCAGAGTACTGCTGATGATCCTGTATTCCCTGTACAGTGGGTTTACCGGCCGTAATATTGACAATGCGGCCCATATAGGTGGCCTGCTTACGGGCTTTTTAGTGACATCGATCATCTGTTTTTGGCAGCGCAGCAGACGACGGGCTTTTTCCTGAACAAGTTGTGTCCGTTATTTCCGACAATTTCTAAGAAAGAACTTGAGAGGTGTAATTTTGAATATCAATATATATTATGGCGGAAGAGGTATTATTGATGACCCCACACTGTTCGTTGTCAATAAAATGCAGGAGATCCTGGAGGAACTCAGAGTCAATGTGACGCGATATAATTTATATGAATGCAAGAATACGATCCCGACGCTTCCGCAGACGCTTAAGGACGCGGACGGTGTCATTCTCGCCACTACGGTGGAATGGTATGGCATAGGCGGGTATATGCAGCAGTTTTTGGATGCCTGCTGGCTGTTTGGGGATAAGGAGAAGATTGCCACGATCTATATGTGCCCGGTAGTCATGTCCACCACATACGGGGAGCGGGAGGCAAAGCTGAACCTGTCGACTGCATGGGAGATCCTTGGCGGTCTGCCCTGCAGCGGTATCTGCGGTTATATAGAGAATACGGTTACGCTTGAGATGAATGAGCAGTATATCAAGATCATCGAAAAGAAAGCCGAAAACATGTATCGTTCCATCAATCAGCACATTGCCTGTTTCCCGGCCAGCAATCAGGCTGTAAAGCAGAAAATAGCCGTGCCCAAGAGCACGAATCTGACTCCGCAGGAAACAGAGCAGCTGTCCCGGTATGTATCAGATGACGGTTATGTGCAGCGCCAGAAGCAGGATATTCAGGAATTGACCAGCCTGTTCCGCAATATGCTCATTGAAGAGGAAATGGACAATGAAGAAGAGTATTTTACGCCTCTGAAAAAAGCGTTCAGGCCCAAGGCGGGATTCCGGGCCGGATATGCCATCGGGATTGACGAGAAAAAGAAAAAGCTGGTGGTGGCTGTAGACGGAGCCAAACTGGAGTGTGGTTATGAGTCGGCAGGAAAAGCAGATGTGGAAATGCAGCTGTCCAAATCGGCAATGGAGGATATCGTAAATGGAAGGATGACCTTTCAGAGGGCATTTATGTCGGGGGTCATGAAGGCAAAGGGAGATTTTGGATTGTTGAGAATGCTGGATCAGCTGTTTATCTTTGAAGAGCAGTGATTTCAGCTGAGGATACATCCGTAAAAGGTATTTTATAACGACAGATCATATGCCGCTACAGCGGGCAGGAGGTATGGGAATGAAAAAAGAAGATTGTATTTTCTGTAAAATTGCCAGTGGGGAGATTCCCTCCAAAACATTGTATGAGGACGAAGACTTCCGGGTCATCCTTGATCTCGGGCCGGCCACAAAGGGGCATGCATTGATCCTGCCCAGAGAACATGCGGCCGATCTGTTTGAACTTCCGGAAGAGACAGCGGCTGAAGTGCTGGTTCTGGCAAAACGCATAGCCGCGCGTATGCGGGAGAGACTTCATTGTGACGGCATGAACCTGGTGCAGAATAACGGGGAGGCAGCGGGGCAGACGGTTTCTCACTTCCATCTTCACTTGATCCCGAGATATCAGGATGACGGGCAGAAGATCAACTGGGTGCCGGGTGAATGTACACAGGAGGAACTGGAGAACGTCAGGAGAGAGCTTGCGGAATAAAGGGGGCAGGGATGAGGACTCTAAGTGTCAGCAGGGTAGTTGAAGCAGTGAAGGAAATGTGTATCGAGGCAAATCATTTTCTGTCAGCGGATATGACAGAAGCCATGCAAAGAGCGGGGGAGGCAGAAGAATCTCCCCTGGGAAAACAGATACTGAACCAATTGCAGGAGAATGCAGGGATAGCCGGCGAAGATATGATTCCCATATGTCAGGATACCGGTATGGCAGTCGTGTTCGCTGAAGTCGGGCAGGATGTGCACTTCGGGGACGGTATACTGGAAGATGCCATACAGGAAGGTGTCCGTCAGGGGTATCGGGAAGGATTTTTAAGAAAATCGGTGGTAAAGGATCCGATTTACAGGGAAAACACAAAGGATAACACACCTGCAGTCATCCATTATTCCATAGTGCCCGGCGACAGGGTTAAGATCACGGTAGCGCCCAAGGGGTTCGGAAGCGAGAATATGAGCAGGGTATTTATGCTGAAGCCTGCGGATGGGATTGAAGGAGTAAAAAATGCAGTGGTGACGGCTGTAAGGGATGCGGGGCCGAATGCCTGTCCGCCCCTGGTAGTCGGTGTGGGAATCGGAGGCACTTTCGAGAAATGTGCCCTGATGGCAAAGCAGGCTCTGACTCGGCCTGTGGATCAACGTTCCCACATTCCATATGTATGCGAATTGGAAAAAGAAATTCTGGAGCGAGTTAACCGTTCCGGTATCGGACCGGGAGGATTGGGTGGTACCATCACCGCATTGGCGGTTAATATTAATACGTATCCTACCCATATCGCAGGTCTTCCTGTGGCGGTAAACATGTGCTGCCATGTGAACAGGCATGCGGTGAGGACGCTATAGTAGGGAAGTGTCGGTTATTTTCTTATTTCAAAGGAAATGCCTGCAAATAACTGATATGAGGTTCCGAAGGTGAACAGGGAGGTTTTGGATGGACAGACATATTACAGTGCCGCTGACAGATGAAGCGGCGTCATCGCTTCGGGCAGGGGACTATGTGTATCTGACAGGTACTATTTACACGGCGAGAGATGCTGCGCATAAAAGGATGTATGAAACAATAGGAGAAAACGGACAGCTTCCTCTGGAGATGAAAAACAATGTGATCTATTATATGGGGCCTTCGCCTGCCAGGGAAGGAAAAGTGATCGGCTCCGCAGGCCCTACGACAGCAAGCCGTATGGACAAATATGCGCCTGCTCTGCTGGATATGGGATTGAAGGGAATGATCGGGAAGGGAAAAAGAAGCCAGGCTGTGAAAGATGCCATTGTAAGGAACGGTGCGGTATATTTTGCGGCAGTGGGAGGCGCGGGGGCGCTGCTTTCCCGTTCCATAGTTGCCGCAGAGGTGATTGCTTACGATGATCTTGGCACTGAGGCGATCCGAAAGTTGGAAATTAAAGACTTTCCTGTGGTCGTAGTGATGGATTCCGTGGGCAATGATCTGTATCAGACGGCTATCAGAGCATACTGCAGGGAAGATGAAACAGATTGATGTATAATCGTTATGGAAATGCGGATAGATTTTCTGGTGTCCGGAATGCCCGGTTACTGTTTGGCGGCAGTAACCGGGCATTGGCATTTTATACTGCGCACCGGTTGAATTTGCAGTACAACCCGACTGCAGACCGCCAGCCAGGTATTTTCCCGGAGACATCACTGTAAATTCTGGCGGTCTGTAGTATATACGGGAGACCGATTGAGCTGCAGTCTTGCGTATACAACATCAGATTTATACTCGTGAACGCATTTAATTGCCGCTTTCAGCTCTGGATTGCCGATGCGTTCACTCGTTATACTGTGCAGACGGCAATTAATTTTGTTTGTGGGTATATTTTCTTGAAGCAAATGCGATCTCCTGTTCCAGGCAGTCCGGAATGGCTATGCCGCTGTTGCGCAGCCGCTGCTTCAGTACACCAAGTTTATGGACGCGCTGTCCGGAAAGGATTTTCTGACGGCTGAGCAGTTCTGCGTACATGGGATTCTGTTCCAGCGCGTCATCCATGGAAGCGGGAAAAGGACAATAGGTAAACAGGATCTTGCGGGCGACCTTATTCAGCCTTGCCGAACCGCTGCCCTCATAAAGTACCCATGTAATATAGTCCCGCACAAACATTTCACGGAAACTGTTCTTTGCCCTGGTCAGGCTGTTCTGCAGTTTTTCCTTGGCATCCTTGCTCAACTCGTTGTTTTTCTTATAGAACTGCATGTAATCAAAATATTCGCTGGTGAGGGACGGCTCTGACACATCATTCCAGCGTCCGCTCTGAATACGTTTGCACATTTCCCAACGGAATTCACCGGTCATGCGCACCATGGCGGTTTCCAGATTCTCCATATAGAACACGGGGAGGATCATACGGCTGGGGCTGTTGCGTTTCCGGCCTTCGATTTCCTGCCACAGGGAACCTCTTATGCCTGCATTGGGCATAAGGATGATATCCGGCAGATATTCCACATGCATGGGTTCCCGGTTCATGGCCTGCGATGCTTCATAATCTATGGTTTCCCGATAGAATGCGGAAAAATCTATTTTTTTCAGCATCTCCAACGCACTGCTGATCTTATCCGAAGTGACAAAGGAGGTATTCAGGTCTTTCAGCATATTATCCGCGCTGAATAACGGACAGAAGGTGGTTACCCTGCCAAAGGTCACTTTGTTGGCGCTGGGGAACAGATTCTGAAGTTCATAACGTACCTTTTCCAGGCGATTGTTTTCCAGGGCAGCGATCTCGGTGGCAGTGAGATTGCCTTTTCTCTTCTGCTGATGGATAAAGTCGTCGAAGTCTTCGTCCAGTTCACTGCGGCTGGGGTTCTTTTCGCCGTTGTAAATAGCCATCAGCCAGTCATAAAAGGTATAGACACCTGCCTGTCCGGGCGCGTTCATATAGCAGGCAAGACGGTAAAGTATCACACTATTGTCTTCTCCGGCGAGCGCCTCATCCACATAGCCGAAGTAAAGGAACATACGCACAGGGATGGGCAGATCCGGCGCGGAAAGAGAGCGCTCAAACGTCTCTGTATACAGAAGGTAGAATTCATCCGTTAAAGCCCTGCGCAGACGAGTGCATTCATCGTCTGTGGAATTTTTGTCCGAAGCTGCCTTATAGCGGGCCACATGTTCCCGAATGGATGCTTCCTTGTCCTGACTCAGGCCCGCGAAGTCCAGAATCGCCTCCAGGGAGCCGTCCAGCTGTCTGAGAATATCCGAATCGGAACTGTCTCCGGAACTCTGAGACATGTCGGGGTGAGCAAGCGCATCGGATTTCTTTCGGAAAGCTTCCACGCGGGACGCGGCCTGGGATTCCTGAGGAAGAGCGTATTCTTCCGGTAATTGCAGTATTCGTTCGATGCTTTTATACAGCTCGCCGGATTCCTGTCCTGACTGGCAGAGACGGTAGTAGAGTTTTGTCATGGCATCGAACATATCGTTTCCCGATGCATTAAAATAACAGTTTACGATCTGGGAGCGATATTGAAACTGGGAATCCAGCACCCGGTAAGTCTTGTTAAGATCCAGGGACCCCTTTCTGAGCATTCCCAGGGACAGCCCCGGCTCCTGCAGCAGGATGTCGGAATCGGCTCCCCCATAGACACGCTGCAGAGAAGAATAGTATTTATTCAGCCATTCATCGGGGGACTCCTCCAGACAGGCCTGAACCTCATCTGTCTCGGCCGGAATACGGGACTGTATATTATACTGTTCACACAGCCGGCTGTATAGTTCGCAGTCAGTCTGCAGCCTTTGATACAGCTCCGCGCAGTTTACTTCCGACACGGAACTCTGTTCCATCATGGCGTTAAACTGGCGGAACAGAGACAGGATGAACAGCTTTGCAATGCTGGGACGCTTCTGCAGCAGATTTTCCAGTGCATCCATTCCGGTGAGGGGATAGGACATAAGTGTGGTATCTTCCAGAGCGGTATAGCTCAAAAAATGTATTTCCGAACAGATTTCACAGATACCTGCCACATCTCCGGTTCCGATCTGATAGGAGCCACCCGGGCACTGAACCTTCACACGTCCCTGGGTGATCAGGTAGACTGCCGTCACCGGCTGTTCTGCGCTGCAGATGTTTTTGGATTTTTCGATCATGATTGCTGCCATATTGTTTCTTCCTTCCGACAGGTGCTGCTTTTATCGTATCTTTCAAACAAAAGCGATACCTGTTGACATTTTATTGTTATAATGTTTCAAAAAAGCCCACAAACGGCAAACCCGCTTGTGGACGTAGATTTCTGGCGGAGAGTGTGGGATTCGAACCCACGTGCCCTGTAAAGGACAACTGCATTTCGAGTGCAGCTCGTTATGACCGCTTCGATAACTCTCCTTATCATCTCTGCAACATCAGTTCCCCAATATCTCTGAAAAACAGGGGAACCGGTACAGTCTTCCCTGACTGCTTCTCTATTTTAAAGCATCTCGAACAATTTTGCAAGACTTTCCAACGTTTTTTTCCGTAAAGGTTGCAAATTTTCCCGGAAAAGGGTAAAATTTTATATAAAGGTGCAGGCATGAAACTGAAAATGCCCACAAATAAAAGACGAGGAGGAAATGGAACATGAGGAGAATTGGTATGTTGACCAGCGGCGGGGATTGCCAGGCTTTGAACGCAGCGATGAGAGGCGTTGTGAAGACTTTGTACAACAGCGGGCAGCAGGTGGAGATATACGGCTTTCTGGATGGCTACAGGGGGCTGATCTACAGTAAATTTCGGATGCTGACCGGCAAGGACTTCTCCGGTATCCTGACAAAGGGCGGCACCATGCTGGGAACTTCCCGCACGCCATTCAAGACCATTCAGGACCCGGACGAGAACGGACTGAACAAGGTGGAGGCAATGAAGCAGAATTATTACAAGCTGCAGCTGGACTGCCTGGTGATCCTTGGCGGCAACGGCACTCATAAGACGGCCAATCTGCTGCGCCAGGAAGGGCTGAATGTCATCACTCTGCCCAAGACCATTGACAATGACCTGTGGGGAACGGATATGACATTCGGTTTCCAGAGCGCCGTGGACATTGCCACGGATGCCATTGACTATATCCATACCACGGCGGCTTCCCACAGCCGTGTCTTCATTGTTGAAGTGATGGGACACAAGGTAGGATGGCTGACGCTGAATGCCGGCATGGCCAGCGGCGCCGACATCATTCTGATCCCTGAGATTCCCTATGATCTGAAGAAGGTGGTCGAGAAGATTGAGGACAGAAACAGAAAGGGCAGCGGCTTCACCATCATTGCGGTGGCAGAGGGCGCCATCTCCAAGGAAGACGCAAAGCTTTCCAGGAAAGAATACAAGAAAAAGCTGGCCAGGAGAGTGCATCCTTCCGTATCCTACGAACTGGCGGAAGCCATTCAGAAGAAGACCGGCATAGAAGTGCGCGTCACCGTTCCCGGCCATATGCAGCGCGGCGGCAGCCCCTGCCCTTATGACCGCGTGTTCGCCAGCCGTCTGGGCGCGGAGGCCGGCAAACTGATCCTGGACAACCAGTACGGCTTTATGGTAGGATATAAGAACCGCGAAGTAGTCCGTGTCCCTCTGGAGGATGTGGCAGGCAAGCTGAAGGAAGTATCCCCGGATGCCACCATTGTACAGGAGGCGAAGCTTCTGGGAATCTGCTTCGGTGATTAAGGAAGTGTCTACAAATAACTGCTACAAGTTTGCAGCAATTTTTATTGTATTTCCGGGCTTTTTCCTAAACAAATTGTAGCGGTTATTTTCCGACAATTCCTAAGATGGATATAAGGGGAGGCAGAATATGTCGTACACGGCATTGTACCGGAAGTTTCGTCCGGATACTTTCGCAGATGTAAAGGGGCAGGATCATATCGTAACCACACTGAAGAACCAGCTGAAGGCAAGCCGCATCGGACATGCCTATCTGTTTACCGGAACCAGGGGAACGGGCAAGACCACTGTGGCGAAGATCCTTGCCAGGACGGTAAACTGTGAAAACCCCACTCCGGACGGTCCCTGCGGAGAATGCCGCATCTGCCATGCCATAGCCGCAGGCGCCAGCATGAATGTCATCGAGATTGATGCGGCGTCCAACAACGGCGTTGACAATATCCGTGAGATCGTGGAGGAAGTTTCCTATTCCCCTGCGGAGGGAAAATATAAGGTTTATATCATAGACGAAGTGCATATGCTTTCCACAGGGGCCTTCAATGCTTTGCTGAAGACCCTTGAGGAGCCGCCCTCCTACGTGATCTTTATACTGGCTACCACGGAAGTGCACCGGCTGCCCATCACGATCCTGTCACGCTGCCAGAGATATGATTTCAAGCGGATCAGCATCGATACCATAACCGACAGGATGAAGGAGCTGACCCGGGAAGAAAATGTTCAGGTGGAGGAAAAGGCGTTACGTTATATCGCAAAGCTGGCGGACGGCTCCATGAGAGATGCATTGAGCCTGTTGGATCAGTGCATCGCTTTTCTGTTGGGGGATGAACTGACCTATGACAAGGTCCTGGATGTGCTGGGGGCTGTGGACACGGAGGTGTTCAGCAGGCTGTTCCGCTTTTGCCTGGAGCGGGATGTACTGGGATGCGTACAGCTTCTGGAGGAAATCGTCATGCAGGGGAGGGAGCTGACCCAGTTCGTGACGGATTTTACCTGGTATCTGCGGAACCTGATGCTGGTGCAGGCTTCCGATCATCTGGAGGATGTCATTGATATGTCCACGGAGAATCTGAAGCGGCTGAAGGAAGAGGCAGAGATGGCGGATATGGACAGGATAGTCCGTTTTATCCGTATTTTCTCCGATCTGTCCGGACAGATCCGCTATTCGGCCCAGAAGCGCATTCTGGTGGAAGTGGCTCTGATCAGGCTGTGCAAACCGGATATGGAGACCGGGCAGGAGGCCATGCTCGACCGCATCCGGCAGGTGGAGGAAAAGGTGGAAAACGGTGTGGTGGCCGTGATCCCGGAAGGCGGTGTTCCGTCCGGTGCCGGCGCGTCGCCCGGCATTCAGAAGAAACCCAGGCCTGAACTGCCGAAAGCCATTCCGGAGGATGTAAAGCAGATCGTGGCCAGGTGGCCGTCCATCGTGGGAAATGCGGAAAACCCCATGCGGATCTATCTGAAGTCTGCAAAACTCAGCCTTGGCGGCGACAATAAGCTGCTGATGGTGCTGGAAGACGGCGTGGCTTCGGACTATTTTACACAGCATCCGGAGAATAAGACCCGCCTGGAGGCGCTTTTGTCCGATTTTTCCGGAAAAGAGATAGAAGTGGGCATCCAGGCGGTGAAAGGACAGCAGGAATTTGAAGACAACTATGTAGACATATCCCGACTGATCCAGATGGATATCGAGGAAGAAGAACAGGATTAAGGACATTTCGGAACTGGAATAAAAAACAGCATCTGCCCGTACAGTCCCCCGGAGGATTTACAGACGCCTGCACCTGGCGGCTGGAAATTCTCTGCCGAAAGGGACTGGAAGGGCAGATGCGGAACTGGAATAGGAGGAGCAATGGCAAAAAGAGGAGGTTTTCCGGGAGGAGCGATGCCCGGGAACATGGCGAATTTGATGAAGCAGGCGCAGCGGATGCAGCGTCAGATGGAGGAAGGGCAGAAAGAACTGGAGACGAAGGAATTCACCGCTTCCTCGGGTGGCGGAGCTGTGGAAGCGACGGTAAGCGGCAAAAAGGAACTCCTGAAGATAACGCTGGCAGAGGAGGTCGTGGATCCGGAGGACATCGAGATGCTTCAGGACCTGGTAGTGGCGGCTGTCAACGAGGCTCTGCGCAAGGCGGAAGAAGCCGGCAATGAGCTGATGGGCAAGATGACAGGCGGTCTGGGAGGCCTGCCCTTCTGATGGACTTATACAGCGGACATATTAATAAACTGATCGAAGAACTGGCGGCGCTTCCGGGCATTGGCAGCAAGTCGGCGCAGAGACTGGCATTTCACCTGATCAATATGCCCGGGGACAAGGTTCGGCGCCTGACGGAGACGATCACGGCGGCGAAGGAAAATGTGCGATACTGCAGGGAATGCTTTACCTTGACGGACCAGGAACTCTGTCCCGTATGCGCCAGTCAGAAGCGTAACCATAAGACCATCATGGTGGTGGAAAATACAAGGGATCTTGCTGCTTATGAAAAGACCGGCAAATATGAGGGGGTGTACCATGTGCTTCACGGCGCCATCTCCCCCATGCTGGGCATCGGCCCCGGCGAGATCCGGCTGAAAGAGCTGATGGGACGTCTCCAGGGGGAGGTGGATGAAGTTATCATCGCCACCAATTCCAGCCTGGAGGGCGAGACTACAGCCATGTACATAGCAAAACTTATAAAGCCCACGGGTATTAAGGTGACGCGGATCGCCAGCGGCGTGCCGGTGGGCGGTGATCTGGAATACATAGATGAAGTGACGCTTCTCCGTGCCCTGGAAGGCCGTGTGGAACTGTAATTGCAGACGAAAGGGATGCGCGGAACCGGAAATCGGAGTGAGCGGACATTGAAAGGAAGAAGGAGACAGACATGCCGGTTATAGCAGAGTCTTTCGGGACATACCCGGACGGAAGAGAAATAACCCTGTATACCATTTCAAACAGCAAAGGGATGCAGGTGTCGGTAACAAATATAGGCGCGGCGCTGGTAAAGATCATCTGTTCTGACAGGGACGGACAGAGGGCGGATGTGGTGCTGGGATTTGACAGGGGAGAGGATTATCTGAAAAATCCCAGCTTTTTCGGAGCTGTTATCGGCCCCAATGCCAACAGGACAGGAGGCGCGTCCTTTGAACTGGATGGAAAGGTCTGGCAGCTGGATGTAAACGACGGCCCCAACAATCTGCACAGTCATAAAGAAAGGGGATGGCACAAGCGTCTGTGGGAAACAGCCATATCTGACAGCAGTGTCACTTTTTCGCTGGAGGACACAGACGGCAATCTGGGATTTCCCGGAAACAGGAAAGCAAGCGTAACCTACTCCCTGGATGAGGATAATGCGCTGAAGCTTCATTATCACGGCATCAGTGACAGGAGAACCATTCTGAACCTGACCAACCATTGCTATTTCAATCTGGATGGACACGACAGCGGCAGCATAGAAGGACATGAACTGCAGCTGACGGCATCCCGTTACACTCCTGCGGATCCGGGCTCCATCCCTACCGGAGAGATCGCGGCGGTGGAAGGGACTCCCATGGATTTCCGATGCCTGAAAAAAGTGGGGGAGGGAATCGGCGCTGATTTTCAGCAGCTGAAATTTGCAGGAGGGTATGACCACAACTGGGTAATTGACGGCTGGGACGGCACATTGCGCCATTTTGCCACATTAAAGGCAGGTTCCGGCAGAGTCATGAAATGTTATACCACATTGCCGGGAGTTCAGTTTTATGCCGGAAATTTCATTGATGACCAGACGGGAAAGAATGGGGCGTCCTACGGCTTTCGTTCAGGGATGTGTCTGGAGACTCAGTATTTTCCGGATGCCGTTCACAAGCCGGAATTTCCGGGGGCGGTTTTTGGAGACGGGACAGAATATGATTCCGTGACAATATATCAGTTCGGCATTGGATGATGCAAAGATTGTCGAAGACTTCTTTTTGCAACGCGACAAAGATTGCTAAAATACCTCGCATACCGATGTTATGATGGTTATAAACGGTATGGGAGGTGTTTTTATATGGAATTACCAAAAAACATTACACAAATCGGAGAAACCAATCCTCATTGCAAAGTCTATGTGGAGGATTATGTCATTTCTTACATAAAACAGCTGAATCAGTATGCCGGTGAAAAAGAGATGGCAGTGGCATTGTACGGCATCCGGAAAGAGGAAGGGGGGATTACCTATTTATTTTTCTACGGTGCATGCAGGCTGGTATTCCTGCAGAAGGAATGCCGCCATTTATCCCAGGCGGTGCTGCAGGAAGCGGAGAAGCAGCGGAAAAAGTTCTTTCCGGACACGGTTTTCCTGGGCTATCGGCTGCTTGACGGCGAAATGATAGAGGGCTTTCATATCTGCGAGCAGGGTGTGTGCAGATACGTAGAGGGATATGCGCAATTCTATGAGAAAAATGATGCCATGCTGGCATTTATGCTGGAGGAACGTCAGGAAGCCGTGAAACCGGAGACGGTGGATCAGGAGAAATATAATGTGGTAAAAAGGCGGCAGGAAGAGCGGAGGGGCATGGCGCAGGAAAAAAGCGGACATGCCATGCTGCGGAGAATTACCCATACACAGGAGTCCGTACATGAGGCGGCAGGAGCAAACTCAGGTGTCGACGCCAGGCCAGGCATGGGTGCTGATGTAAGGACGAACGCAGGCGTGAATGCAGGCGGAAACGGGAAACTCAGGGGCATGAAGCTGACCGCAGCTGCCGTTTTTGCTCTGCTGTGCGTGACGGGGCTTGCCGCTATGGGAAACGGGGAGAAACTGGAGGAATGGCAGATGGCGCTCAGACAGCTGATGGAAAATATGTCGGAACAGCAGCTGCCTGATGCGGTACAGGTATCAAACGGAACCGCCCAGGTAGGAACAATCGTGGCAGAGGACAAGCTCAACAATGCGATCCTGAATGAGAATGCGGCCGCAGACCCGGCATTGACGGCGTCGGGAGCGGGACAGGCTTCCGCTCCAGGCACGGCTGAAGGAGATCAGGCAGGTCAACAGGAACCAGGCCAGGGCCAGGCATCAGGCCAGGAAGGAGCCCAGGGCCAGGACCAGGAAGCGGGCCAGGAAGGAACCCAGGGCCAGAACCAGGCAGCGGGCCAGGAAGGAGCCCAGGGCCAGGCATCAGGCCAGGAAGGAGCCCAGGGCCAGAACCAGGCAGCGGGCCAGGCAGGAGCCCAGGGCCAGAACCAGACAGCAGGCCAGGAAGGAGCCCAGGGCCAGAACCAGACAGCGGGCCAGGAAGGAGCCCAGGGCCAGAACCAGGCAGGAGCCCAGGGTCAGAACCAGACAGCGGGCCAGGAAGGAACCCAGGGCCAGAACCAGGCAGCAGGCCAGGAAGGAGTCCAGGGTCAGAACCAGACAGCGGGCCAGGAAGGAGCCCAGGGCCAGGATCAGGCGGCCGGTCAGCAGCCGGTTCAGTCTTCCGGCGGAGAGCAGGACTCCGGTACCAGCCAGACATCGGGCGGCGGTGAACAGCCCGTCCAGGGAGAGACTCAGACACCGGAAACAAAACCTGCAGCCGGACCCACTGCCGAACTGGAGTCCTATACCATACAGAGAGGCGACACGCTGATCGGCATCTGCGTAAAAAGATACGGCAGCGATACCCGTGTATCCGAGGTCTGTTCTCTCAATAACATAGAAGACCCGGATGATATTAAGGTTGGTGAAAAAATATTTCTACCACAATAGGAAAAGTATGGTATAATTGGAAGAACAACAAAGCACCCAATATACCGGAGGTATCATGGCAGATATCAGAAGCTACATGAAGGAGAAAGAGAAAAGGGAGCGGAAGCAGGAAGATTATAAGGATAAAATCGCCCGGCATAAGCTGGCTTTTCTGACCAGAGTCCTGCTGGCGGCAGCAGTGCTCATTGCAGTTGTCCTTTTTTTTTACATACAGTATGAGCGGCATGTCTACACTGATTACGATATTGTCGCCTCTGTGGAGAGCGACAGCATCAGCGGGACCACGGATGTAAGGCTGAAGAATGCCCTTTTGACTTACAGCAAGGACGGAGCGCATTGTACGGATATCAGGGGAAATGTTGTCTGGAACCAGACTTTTGAGATACAGGATGTCAGACTGGCAGTCAGCGGAAATGCCGTTGCGTTGGGAGAATATAATGGAAGAAGCATTTACATTGCGAATTCGGAAAGGCTTCTGGGGGAGATCAGTACTACCATGCCCATCAGGGAGCTGGCTGTCTGCGAGGCGGGCTATGTGGCGGCAGTACTGACCGATTCGGATATCACCTGGGTCAACAGATATGACAGCAGCGGGGAACTGAAAAACGAGGGACGGACACATGTGGACGATTCCGGTTATCCGATAGCCCTCAGCCTGTCTCCTGACGGTGAGCTGTTAGCCGTGGCTTACCTGTATGTGGATGCCGGCGTCCTGATGACCAAGATGGCGTTTTACAATTTTGGGCCGGTGGGTTCAAATGTCAGCGACAGGCTTGTGAGTACATGGTCTTATACGGATATGCTGATTCCCTATGTGAAGTTCCTGGACAACGATACGGTAGTCGCCGTAGGAGACAGCAGGCTGATGATCTATTCGGGGAGCCATGTGCCGGGCTCACCGGTAGAACATATGTTTGACAGAGAGATAAAGTCTGTATTCTGCGATGACAGGTATGTTGGACTGGTATTTTATTCTGATAACAGTGAAAACCGTTATCAGGTTAACATATATGATACGGAGAATCTGTCTTCTCAGGCGAAAATTTTTTATTTTGATATGGATTATACGGATCTCTTCTTTGGAAACGGGAACTTTGTGATCTACAACGAAACGGAATGCCAGGTCGTTACGCTGGATGGTGTGGAAAAATTTCATGGGAATTTTGCGAAGCCGGTGCGGATGATGCTCTCGGCAGGAAAGGGATACAGGTATCTGCTGGTGACGGATGATTCCATGGACATAATACAATTAAAATAAAGATAAGGAAATGGAGAGAAACGGAATGGATGGACTGGGACTTAACGTAATGTTGGTGGTTGTGGTGCTGGCAGCAGTATTTAAGATCGTGGACGGGTATAAGAAGGGAGTGGTCAGGGAGGTCATCTCACTGATATCCATGGTGGTGCTCTGTGTGGTGGCGGCGCTGATCGCCTATGGCGTCAACGGCTATCACGACGGTAAAGTGTTTCATGTGGTACTGGCAGTGATTTTGTTTATTCTGGTGATGACAGCCCACCATCTTCTGGGACTGGTATTCTTCTCCGCGAAGCTTTTTTCCAAACTGCCAATTGTACATACCCTGGATAAACTGTTGGGAATTATTTTCGGAATGTTTGAGGTGGTTCTGCTGCTTTGGACGATCTATGCGTTTCTCATGATGATGGATATGGGAGCCATCGGGCAGGCTATCCTGGCTTATACGGAAGAAAATGCGCTTTTGACCTGGATCTACCAGCACAATTATCTTGCGCAGTGGATTGGCGCTTTTCTGGACGAGTTCGATTTCGTGCCGCTGATTGAGCTGCCAGGGCTGTAAGGAAGTTCGGATATTTTACGACAATTCCTGAAAAACCGCCAATTTTCTTGACTTTTAGACATGATTTTTTTATACTTAAACAGGAAGCTTGCAAATACTTCCTTAGTTCCGGAAGTGACGGCATGTCCGGAAAAGCCATACGCAGGAATAAACAGTGTCCCGGCGGGAAGAGAGGTTATACATGAACGAAATGATCAGAAAAACAATTGAGGACGGAAAGGCGGTTTTAGGGCTGGAGTTCGGTTCCACCCGGATCAAGGCCGTGCTGGTGGACGAAAGCCACAGTGTTGTGGCGATGGGAACCTGGGACTGGGAGAACAGCCTGGCAGACAATATCTGGACTTACAGTCTGGAGGATATCTGGAAAGGACTTCAGGGCTGTTATAAAAGCCTGGCGGAGGACGTGCGGGAGAGGTACGGCGTGACGCTGACAAAGCTGGCAGCGCTGGGATTTTCCGGCATGATGCACGGCTATATGCCCTTTGACGCGGCAGGAGAACTGCTGGTGCCTTTCCGTACCTGGCGCAATACCATGACGGAAGAGGCGTGCAGGAAGCTGACGCCGCTGTTTCAGTTCAATATTCCCCAGAGATGGAGCATTGCCCATCTGTATCAGGCAATTTTAAACGGTGAGGAGCATGTGAAGGATATTTCTTATCTGACCACACTGGCGGGCTACATTCACTGGCAGCTGTCAGGAGAGGGAAAAGAGGGCGGAGAGCGCGTGCTGGGTGTGGGCGAGGCTTCCGGCATGTTTCCCATCGATTCCGCAATCTGTGATTACGATGCGGAAATGACGGCGAAATTTGATGAACTGGTGGCGGATAAGGGCTTTGGATGGAAACTGAAAGAGATCCTTCCCGGAGTATTGCCGGCAGGGGAGAAGGCGGGGACCTTAAGTGCCGCGGGCGCGAAACTTCTTGATCCCAGCGGGAACCTGCAGCCGGGAGTGCCCATGTGTCCTCCGGAAGGCGATGCGGGAACCGGGATGACGGCCACCAACAGCGTGAAGGTGCGCACGGGAAATATCTCTGCCGGGACATCCATTTTCTCCATGGTGGTGACGGAGAAAGCGCTTTCCGGGGTGCATGAGGAGATCGATATGGTTACCACGCCTGACGGCAGTCCTGTGGCCATGGTCCACTGCAATAACTGTACATCGGATCTGAATGCCTGGGTGAACCTGTTTGAGGAGTTTGCAGGCAGATTTGGCATGAAAACAGATAAGAATGAGCTGTATGGCATGCTTTACAGGGAGGCTCTGACAGCGGATACAGACTGCGGCGGGCTGATGGCATACAATTATTTCGCTGGGGAGCCGGTTACCGGTCTGAACGGGGGCAGGCCCATGTTCGTCCGCACTCCCGATGCGAAATTTACGCTGGCGAACTTTATGAGGAGCCACCTGTACAGCTCCATGGCGACGCTGAAGATCGGAAATGATATCCTGCTGAAGGAAGAACAGGTGAAAGTGGATTCCCTGACAGGGCACGGCGGATTGTTCAAGACTCCCGTAGTGGGACAGCAGCTCATGGCGGCAGCCATGAATGCGCCTGTGACGGTGATGGATACCGCAAGTGAAGGCGGCGCATGGGGTATGGCGGTGCTGGCGGCCTACATGAGAGAAAAGGCGGAGGGAGAGACACTGCCGGATTACCTGAGCAGCCGCATTTTTGCCGGACAGACAGGGACAACCATCGAGCCGAAGCCGGAAGATGTAGCCGGGTTCGATGCGTTTATTGAGAGATACAAGAGCACACTGCCTGCCGAAAAGGCAGCAGTGGAAGGGTTGGTATAGAGAACCGGAAACGGAACGGAAGAGGATACAGCTTCAGGGCGGAAGGCGAAGCGGCTGCCGGAGCAAAACAGCAATGAAGACGGCATCGAGGCGAAGGCGGCAGGATAGCGGAGCGGAGAGACGGACCCGTAAAAGGAAGGAGTAAGGATACAATGTTAGAAGAGTTAAAAAAAGCAGTATGTGAAGCCAATCTGGACTTACCCAGATACGGCCTGGTAACATTCACCTGGGGCAATGTCAGCGCCATAGACAGGGAGAGCGGATGCTTTGTCATCAAGCCCAGCGGGGTGGAATATGACAGATTGACACCTGAAGACATGGTAGTAGTAGACCTGGACGGCAAAAAGGTGGAAGGCCGTTACAATCCGTCCTCCGATACCGCGACTCATGCGGAGCTTTACAGGGCATTTCCGGAGATCGGCGGCATTGTGCATACCCATTCCTCCTATGCCACCAGCTGGGCCCAGGCAGGCAGAAGCATTCCCTGCTACGGCACCACACATGCGGATTATATCTATGGAGAGGTTCCCTGCCTCAGATGTCTCACTGCGGAAGAAATTTCCGATGCCTACGAGGAGAATACAGGAAAACTGATCGTCAGCGAATTTTTGAGAATGTGCAAGGACCCGGTATCCGTTCCCGCGGTATTGTGCAAGAATCACGGACCCTTCACCTGGGGAAAGGATGCGAAGGACGCGGTGCATAATGCCGTGGTTCTGGAGGAGGTGGCGAAGATGGCTTACCGCACGGAGTCCATCAACCATCATGTGCAGCCTGCGCCTCAGGAGCTGATGGATAAGCATTATTACAGGAAGCATGGCGCAAATGCTTATTATGGGCAGGGCGCAGAGAAATAGGAATGGTTTTGAAGTTGGAACTGAGACTGCCGGATATGGCTTTCCGAAACCGGATAAATGTTTAAACGTTTAGGATCATAGAGTATAGACGAAAGCTCCCCGCGTATGCCGGCTTTGCCGGATGCACGGGGAGTTTCATTTTGAGGAGTAGAATTTTTTTCCAATATTGCTTTCGTTTACATCAGGTAGTATAATAAGCTTATATTTCACCTGGCTGAAATACGAAACCGGAAACAGGCACGATCTACAGGAGAACCGTCATAATGAAAAGAAAGAAATCTCTGCAGCAGATAATCTACGTCCCATTTCTCTTACTTGCAATCATCATTTTATTCCAGTGGTACACAACGAGGAACAGGCAGCGCATTGAGGAGCAGAATAAAAATTATGCGGCGGATGCGGCGCAGATGAAGGCAGACCAGATTGACGGAGAACTGCGGAACGCCCTGAACAGGATTACTACATATGCCTACTTTGTGGGAGAGAGCATGGAAGAACCGGTGGTTACCTCACAGAGACTGGCAAATATGGAAGATAATATGATCTTTGACGCGCTGATGTATACGGACGCAGCCGGCACGGACTATGCTTCCGACGGACGGACTGCCGATGCCGGGGAGAGTTTTTTCTATCAGAACGGCATGCAGGGGGAGAACGGTATCGGGATTCTTTTTAATCCGCATTTCTTCCAGGAGACCATGGTCTGCTTTTATGCACCCGTTCACTGGCAGGGAGAGATCGTGGGTGTACTGCGGGCGGCTTATCTGGCGGAGGAATATCTGCAGAATATGCTTGCTGCCACATACTTCGGCGAGGCTGCGGAGGTGTATTTGTGTACGCCGGAGGGACAGGTGATTGCCAGCTCCAACGGCAGGAATTATGAGGGGGATCTGGCTTCGGGCCTGGCAGAAGAGGGCATAATCGACGGTAACACGGCGGCAAATGTAAGAGATGTATTTGAAAATGGCGGGAAGGGAAGCTTTCTGTGTGATTCCAGCAGCAGGACGGATAATATATGTGTGACATATCTGTCAGAAAATGGTTTCGTACTGGTACAGACCTTCCCCAAGGATGTCACGCAGGATATGATAAGGGCGGAGAACATGGTGGGAATCCAGCTGGAGATCGGACTGATTGTTTTGTTTGCCGTCTATATTATCCTTCTGCTGATCCGGTCAGGGAGAGAGAAGAAGCGGCTGGAGCAGGAGAACCGGGAGATGGGATATATTATCGACGGTGTCAATATCCTTTTCAGCCGTTTTGCCATAGCCGATTTTGAGACGGATACCTATCAGTATTTGGCGGGGACACACCCGGAAGAGAGCGATATTAACGCCAGGGGCAGATATCAGGAGCTGGTGGAACATATGAGCTCTATCCTGACAGAGGAGAAGGCCGGACAGGAATTCGGGGATGCTATTGCCAGGGATGCCATTATCAGGGCGCTGGAGAACAGGGACGAGGTTCGGTTTGAGTGTCATGTGCAGTATGACGGACATACGGAATGGGAGCATGTGAGCGCCGTCTGTCTGCAGCGGAAGGACGGCAATGCCTGCAAGGTATTGTTTACCCGTCAAAATATTACCGAAATAAAGAGAAAGGAACTGCGCATGCAGGCTGAGATGTCCCTCGCCAGCCGCAAGGAGAGACAGTATCGCATCGCCATTACCACCAATTCGCTCTGTACCTTTGAATTCAATCTGACGAAGGATATCATCGAGCAGGATATCGTGCGCAGGCGGAACGGGCAGAGCTTCTCGCTGCTGGAGAAGGCAGGCTTAAAGGCGCCCTGCAGGATATCGGAGTGCTTTGAGAGATGGAGGGATTTTATCCTGGAGGAGTCTCTGGAAGAATACAGAAGGACGGTGAATACAGAGTACCTGAAGGAACGTTTCGAGAACGGGGAAGCGGAAGTGGATATTGATTATTGGGAAGCGGACGGGAAGGACGGGCAGATGTGCGTCCGTCAGTCTTATGTCATGACCAGGGACAATGACACCGATGACATTATGGTCATGGTGGTGACCAGGGAGATTACCGAACAGGTCCGGAAGCAGAAGGAACAGACCCAGGCGCTGCAGGATGCGCTGATGCAGGCTCAGCATGCCAACAGGGCAAAGACCACCTTCCTTTCCAATATGTCCCATGATATCCGGACGCCCATGAACGCCATCATAGGATTTGCCACCATCGCCGTGAGCCATATTGACAATAAGGATCAGGTCAGAGACTGTCTGCAGAAAGTCCTGTCCTCCAGCAATCATCTGCTCAGTCTGATCAATGATATTCTGGATATGAGCAGGATTGAGAGCGGAAAGGTGCAGATCAAGGAACAGGAATGCAATGTCTCCGAGATCATGCATAATCTGGTGAATATCATCCAGCCTCAGGTGAAGGCAAAGCAGTTGGAGCTGTTTATCGACACTTTTGAGGTGGCAAACGAAGATGTGATTGCGGATGCGCTGAAGCTGAACCAGGTGTTCATCAATCTGCTGAGCAATGCCGTAAAATATACGCCGGCGGGCGGCATGGTTTCTTTCCGGATTATGCAGAAGACCACTTTCCGCCATGGATACGGCGATTACATTTTCATGGTGAAAGATAATGGTATAGGCATGTCACGGGATTTTGTGGAGCATATTTTTGAACCCTTTGAACGGGAATCCACGGCTACTCAGTCCGGCATCCAGGGGACAGGTCTGGGGATGGCTATCACGAAGAATATCGTGGAGATGATGGGAGGCACCATCAGCGTGGAAAGCGAAGTCGGCAAGGGCAGCACCTTTACGGTGGCGCTGAGCCTGAAGCTCCAGGATGTGGAAAAGGACGCGGAGCAGATCAGGGAACTGGAAGGTCTGAGGGCCCTGGTGGTGGATGACGACTTCAATGTCTGCGACAGCGTGAGCAAGATGCTGAAGAAGATCGGTATGCGCTCCGAGTGGACGACTTCCGGCAGGGAGGCGGTGTACCGTGCGAAACAGGCCTATGATGAGGGCGATTCCTATCATACCTACATCATTGACTGGCAGATGCCGGAGACCAGCGGTGTGGAGACAGCCAGAAGGATTCGCAGCGTAGTGGGGACGGAGGCACCCATCATTGTATTGACTGCCTATGACTGGACGGATATTGAGGAAGAAGCGAAGGCGGCGGGCGTTACGGCATTCTGCGCAAACCCTTTGTTCCTGTCGGATCTGAAATCCGCGCTGTTGGCGGCAAATAATCTGGCAGGGAAGGAAGAAGCCGCGTCCTGGACCCAGGCGGATTTCAGCGGGAAAAGGATTCTGCTTGTAGAGGATATAGAGCTGAACCGTGAGATTGCCCAGGTAATCCTGGAAGAAACGGGATTCGAAGTGGAAGCTGCGCCTGACGGGACGGATGCGGTGGAAATGGTGAAAAAATCGGCGGAATTCTATTATGATGCCATTCTGATGGACGTGCAGATGCCGATTATGGATGGCTACGAGGCTACCCGGACTATCCGGGCACTGGAGAGGAAGGACGTAAAGTCCATGCCGATTATTGCCATGACGGCCAATGCATTGGAGGAGGACAGGGAGGCGGCTCTGGCCAACGGCATGAATGCCCATATTTCCAAACCGCTGGATGTGGAAATCTTTATGGAAGTGCTGAGACGGTTCCTGAAATAATGTTCTATAGTGAGGAAGAAAGAGGTTAAGCATATGAATATAAAAATAAGCACAGAGAAAAAAGCCACAATACAGGAGGGCATGACAGGGCTTTTTTTCGAGGATATCAACTATGCCGCAGACGGCGGCCTGTATGCGGAGATGCTGGAGAACCGTTCCTTTGAGTTCCTGAAGGCCACAGGCGATTACTGTGACTATCAGGTGGAGTATGACGGGGGCTACGGCTGGTGCGCTTACCCGGGGGACGGGGAGGCGGGCCTGCGCTGCGTTACCGGCAGCCCGCACTGCGAGGAGAACCCCCATTATCTGCGCCTGCAGACAAAGCATCCCGGGGAAGGTGTGAGGAACAAAGCCTATGACGGCATTTTCCTGAAAAAAGGAATGAACTACAAACTTGTCTTCTGGGCCCGCTGCGTGAAATTTTCGGGGGATTTTGAGATTTCCGTTGAAAAGGGCGGTGTATGTTATGCCCAGACTGCGATTTCGGCGGCGGACGGACAGGAGGAAACCTATAATTGTTTCCGGAAATACGAAGGAGTTCTTCAGGCCGGGGCGGATGTGGAACAGGCGGATTTTTTATTTTGCCTGTCTGAGCCGGGGACTGTGGAGCTGGATTTCATTTCCCTGATTCCGGAGGATGCCGTGGGAGGAATCTTCCGGAAGGATTTGTTTGATATGCTGAAGGAGCTGCATCCGGGATTTCTGCGCTTTCCGGGCGGCTGTATCGTGGAGGGGAATACCCTGGCAAATCGTTACCGCTTCAAGGACAGCCTGAAACCGGTATGGGCGAGGAAGAACAACTGGAACCGCTGGGCAGTCCATGAAAATAACGCGAAAAATAACTACGAGAGTGACTACTGTCATTATAATCAGACTTTGGGGCTGGGATATTACGAATACTTTCTGCTTTGTGAGATGATTGGCGCCAGCCCGCTTCCGGTGCTGAATGTAGGCTTTGCATGCCAGTACCAGTCAAAGGAACTGGTGGACAGGGAAAGCCCGGCTTTCAGGGAATTCCTTCAGGATGCGCTTGATTTGATTGAATTTGCAAACGGGGATGAGAGCACGCATTGGGGGGCCGTCCGCGCGCAGATGGGGCACAAGGAGCCTTTCGGCCTTACTATGGTGGGTGTGGGAAACGAGCAGTGGCAGACGGAGAAAGCGGATTTCTTCGAGCGTTATGAGATTTTTGAGAAGGCAATCCATGCGTATGCGCCGGAAATCAAACTGATCGGTTCCGCGGGGCCTGACATTACTTCCGAGCGGTATACGAAAGCCTGGGAATTCTACCATGCCCATGAGGAGCAGGAGGATTTTGTGTATGCGGTGGACGAGCATTATTATGTGAAGCCTGAGTGGCTCTACGACCATACGGATTTTTATGACAATTATCCCAGGAAAGTGAAAGTATTTTCAGGGGAATACGCGGCACATCCCGCCAGCGGCTTTAACAAACCGGAGGCAAATACCCTGGAGGGCGCTCTGGCGGAGGCGGCATTCCTCACCGGCGTGGAGCGGAATGCGGATGTGGTGGTGCTGGCATCCTATGCGCCTCTGTTTGCCCGTCTGGGCTATACCCAGTGGTCCCCGGATATGATCTGGTTCGACGCGTCGAACTGCTACGGCAGCCCCAGCTATTATGTGCAGAAAATGTATGCGCGCAATATGGGAGATGTGACACTGGATACCTGCGGCGGGGAGAAGGCGGCTGCGGCGGAGGGAATCTATTATTCGGTAAGCTTTTCGAAGGCGGAGAAAACGGTTATCGTTAAGATAATTAATTCCCGGGAGACGGAACAGAGCATCAGCCTGGAGCTTCCGGTCAGCTGGAAGGACGGGATGAAGGTTCAGGCAGAAATTCTGACCGGGGCGGGGAAGGATGCGCATAATAGTATCGAAGCACCGGAGAATGTGGCACCTTATGTGAAAGAGCTGGACAGGGCAGATATCGTATTGCCGCCGTTGTCCTTTGCCGTACTGCGGGTTGAAAATGTTGCTGCGTTATGTTCCTGCTGAGCATGGTGAGTCATTTGCAGCAGACGCTTTCGTAATGAGATTTCCTGTGGCAGAACCGGGGGAATCTCATTGCTTTTTTGCACTGTTTATGTCATTGCATTGCTTCCATGCGAGGTGGAGAAGCCCGCTGCACGAACAATTAAAGCGATTGCTTTGAATGCGAGCGCCAGAATAAGCGCACCCTGCCTGCCTTGTGCGCACCATTCTGGACGGCAAAGCCGTAAACAGTGCCGATATCTGAAAAATACATGGAAGTTTGTCCGAAAATAATTGCGGAAAAAGAAGAAGCGTGTTAATATAAGAGGCAGGGAAACAACCGTGTTGCAGGGTGGGCTGACCTCTATTCTTGAAGGAATGGAGGTGGTGCTATGAAAAATCATTACGATTTTACGGATTTAATGACCTTTGGTCTATTCCTCTTAGCATTGCTTACGTTCGTGTTTACGTTCTGTAAGTAACCGGCTTATGTGTATTCTATATTAATACATAGAAAAACCACCCCAAAACTTTGACCAGTGACGGGTGGATTTTTCTATCCCAGAGGTCAACCCACCTTGTGGGCGGTTGTTTTCCCTGTGTTTACTATAGCATATTCAGCAGATGAATTCAAGAGAAAATTTGGCAGGAGTCACAGAATGAAATTTATACTGTCGTATGCAAAAAAATACCGGGTCATGATAGCAATCGGCATGCTGATCAAATTATCAGCTGCTCTGGCTGAACTGCTGCTCCCATATGTACTGGAACATCTGATTGACGATGTGGCACCGCTGCAGGAGGTAAAACTGATACTGTTGTGGGGAACGGTAATGCTTCTGCTGGTGGTCTATGTGCGCCAGGCGAATGTGAGGGCGAATCGTATGGCAGTAGGCGTGGCGAAGAAAACCATATACGAAATAAGAAGAGATTTGTTCTGGAAATCCGTTAATCTTTCCGGCGGACAGCTGGACGAATTCGGGCTGCCGTCCCTGAATTCCAGGATGACCTCGGACTCCTATAATGTGCAGAGCTTCATTCAATCCTGCCAGACCATGGGAATCCGTGCGCCGATTCTGTTGTTTGGCGGTATTACCATTACCCTTATCATGGATGCCGGGCTGGCATCTATTCTCTGCATTATGGCGCCAATCCTGATTGCGGCAGTGGTCTATGTCTCCCTGAAGGGCATACCGCTCTATGAAAGGGTGCAGAAGAGCGTGGATGATATCGTGCGCATCATGCGGGAAAATATCACGGGCATCCGGGTGGTAAAGGCGCTTTCGAAGGAAGATTATGAGATGCGCCGCTTTGAGGACGCAAACAGAGAAATGGCAGACAGGGACGTGAAGGCGGGCATTGTCATGGCGCTTCCGGGGCCTGTCATGACCTTTATGCTGAATATCGGACTTACCATTGTGGTAGTGGTGGGGGCTTATCGTGTGAACGACGGCGCCACTCAGCCCGGTGTGATTTTGGCGTTTCTGACTTATTTCAATATGATTCTTATGGGTGTGAACGGGGTGAACCGCATTTTCATGATGATGTCCAAGGCAAACGCTTCTGCGAACCGCATTGCCGCAGTGGTGAACAGCGAGGACGAACTGATGCCCATTCCGGCAGAAGAAGCGGCGGTGACAGAGCGGGACGGGTACATAGTCTTTGAACAGGTGGCATTCAGTTATGGGAGACATCCGGAACCGGACGGGGAGACAGGCGAAGAGGAGTGGGAAGTCCCCGGGACGGACATAAAGCTGCAGAAGGAAGACCGGAAGAATTCCGAAGCAGGCGGAAAGGCGTCTGCGGAAGACAGGGAGAGTTCGGGAGCGGATGGAAAGCAGTCGGATATATCGGAGTGCAGTAACGGAAAAACGGCAGAATCTGCCAGACTGTCAGCCCTTTCGGGATTCGACGGCCAGGAGCGTCAGAAATGCCTGGAAGGAATCGATTTCGCGGTGAAAAAAGGCGGTTCCTTAGGGATTATAGGTGCCACCGGCTGCGGCAAGACCACCATTATCAATCTGCTGATGCGTTTTTATGATGCGGATGAGGGGCATGTTTTTATAGACGGAAAAGACGTGCGCATTTATGATAAAGACGAACTGCACAGGCTGTTCGGTGTGGTGTTTCAAAACGACGTTATCTTTGCCGATTCCCTGAAGGAAAATATCTCCTTCGGGCGGGACGTGGAGGCGGAGGAAATGCGGAAGGCCGCCGGAGACGCCATGGCCAGGGAATTCATCGAAAGCTATGAAGACACATACGACCACAGGGCTGTAGTGCGCGGCGCCAACCTCAGCGGCGGCCAGCGCCAGCGTGTACTGATTGCCAGGGCCCTGGCGGCGGCGCCCAGGATACTGGTGCTGGACGATTCCTCCAGCGCGCTGGACTACAAGACCGATGCGGCGCTGCGCAAAGCCATCAGGGAGCACCACGCGGACACCACCACCATCATCATCGCCCAGAGAATCAGCTCCATTATGGCGCTGGACGATATCATCATGCTGGACGAAGGGAAAATCATCGGCCACGGCACCCACGAAGAACTGCTGCGGAACTGTCCCATGTACCGGGAAATTTACAGAAATCAGATGGGCGGATGAATGAATTTGCGCCCGGACCTGTTTGCACGGAAGCGTGTGGAAGCAGCGCTTTTCGGATTTTGTTTCGCCGGTGCGGTTCATTTCCGGTAAAAACCGGGATACAGATAGAGGCAAAGTATCCGAAGTCAAGAAAGATGCGAGCGAAGCATCCTGCGGGAAATAAACCGGCTGAGGGTATCAATTCAGTGATATCTGAGAGACAAAGCCGGAGCAGAAAGGAAATCAAATATGGCATCCAGAGACACCATCCGCAAAAAGCCAAAAGACACAAAAGGTACATTCAAGCGCCTGCTGCATTACATCGGCTATTATAAATTTATTCTCATACTTGTATTCGCCCTGTGCTTTATCAGCAATATCCTTGCCCTTCTCGGGCCGGGCATGGCGGGCTCAGCCATCAACGAGGCGGCAGCAGGCGTGGGGAAGGTAAATTTTGACAGGGTTTTTTACTATGCCGGCAGGATGCTGCTCTTCTATGTGCTGTCGTCCCTGCTCACCATATCCATCAATATCATTATGATGTACGTCAGCAAATGGATTGCAAAAGGGATGCGGAAAGATGTCTTCGACAAGCTGATGCGGATGCCGGTGGGGTATTTTGACAGGAACCAGGCGGGAGACATTATCAGCCGCGTATCATACGACATAGATGTAGTCAGTACCTGCCTGGCAACGGATGTGGTGCAGATTCTGACCAGCCTGGTCACCGTGGCAGGCTCTTTTGCAATGATGTTCTATATCTCGTCTGCTCTGGCGGCAGTGGTAGTGGTGACGATTCCCGCGGCCATTATTTACGTGACAAAGATGCGCAGAATTACGCAGCCCCGATTTGCGAAGCGTTCCAAAAATTACGGCATTATGAACGGCTTTGTGGAAGAAATGTTTTCCGGGCAGAAGACGATTATGGCGTATGCCTACGAAACCAAAGTGGCTGAGAACTTTGACAGGGTGAATACGGCTGCCGCCAATGCTTACTACGATGCGGATTATTACGGAATCACCATGGGGCCTACAGTGAATTCCATCAATAACCTGGGCTTAAGCCTGATTGCGGTATTCGGCTCCTTTCTCTATATGGGCGGACGGATTTCCCTGGGGCAGATTTCCTCTTTTGTCCTGTATTCCCGCAAATTCTCCGGCCCGATTAACGAGATTGCCAATATCACCAATGAACTCTATTCCGCGCTGGCAGCGGCGGAACGTGTTTTCGGACTGCTGGATGAGGAAGAGGAGACGGTGGACAGGGAAGCGGCGCTGGAACTGACCGATGTGAAGGGCAATGTGGAACTGCGGAACGTTTTCTTCGGATATGAGAAAAATAAAACCATCCTCCATAATCTGAGCCTGAAAGCGGATGCGGGAAAGCTTGTGGCTATCGTCGGCCCCACCGGCGCAGGCAAGACCACCATCATTAACCTGCTGATGCGTTTTTACGATGTGGATGAAGGCAGAATCCTGGTGGAGAGCAGGGATAACCGGGATTACACCCGGCGGAGCCTGCGGGGGGCCTATGCCATGGTGCTTCAGGAGACCTGGGTATTCAAGGGGACGATTTTCGAGAATATTGCCTACGGAAAAGAGGGCGCTTCCAGGGAAGAAGTGGTAGCGGCAGCCAGGGCCGCTCATATCCATTCCTTTATCATGCGCCTGCCCCAGGGCTACGAAACCGTCATCAGCGAGGACGGCGGGAATATCTCCAAAGGCCAGAAGCAGCTGCTGACCATAGCCCGCGCCATGCTCTATGACGCCCGGATGCTGATTCTGGACGAGGCGACCTCCAATGTGGACACCGGCACGGAGCGGCGGATTCAGAAAGCCATGCGTGAGCTGATGAAGGACAAAACCTGTTTCGTGATTGCCCACCGCCTTTCCACCATCCGGAATGCGGACCATATTCTGGTGGTTGACCACGGGGATGTAGTAGAACAGGGAGACCATGAGAGCCTGATGGCGCGGAGAGGGTTTTACTATAAGTTGTATGCTTCGCAGTTTGAGTGATTTTGACCGCGTGTTTTTCTGAAACAGGTGGCAAAATTTCATGTCTGGTAGGTGTACGGAGAAGAGAATCGCATGATATTTTCATCATTTTAATCTCTCCGGGTCTAATTCCACGCAGCTCTGCTGCGCAACAAACCAATGACGAGCGAAGCGAATCTCGGGCTGATACCCCGCAGCTCTGCAGCGGGGAGTTTCATCACAGGAAGGAACAGTTTTCAAGAATTGCTTGAAATATATGGATTTACCAAGTATACTTATGTCATGAGCCGTATGGCAGGGAAATACTGCGGAATAAATTTACAGGAACCCACAGGGAAGCGGAAACCAGGATTTTCCATGCGGACAAGCCGGAAAAATGTAACTAATATATAATGCATCGACAGAAAGGCGGACACAATGATAATCAGCGAAAAAATCTTCGAATTACTGGACAAAAAGAACATAAGCCGGAAGCAGTTCTCGGAGGAGACCGGAATTGCCCAGAGCACCATCAGCGATTGGAAGCGGAAGAAGACCAATCCTGCGGCGGACAAGATTATGGCAATCTGCGATGCGCTCCAGGTGACTCCTGTGCAGCTGCTGGCTGACGACAGAGACGGCCTGGAAGCGGACGGCGCAGCCGCGGAGGCGGAAACGGACTATCTGATGGTCCGCAGGGGCTCAGAAGAGTATATGCTCATAGAAAAATACCGGAAGCTGGAAAAGGGCAGCAGGAACCGTGTTCAGGGGTATCTGCAGGCACTGGCAGAGGACAGGGAATCTCTGTAAATTATATGGCCTTTATATCCGGAAATTTTCTGTAACAGTTCAGCGGCCGTCTGGACTGTTATTTCTATTCAGGGGCGGAAACATTTCCGGATTAAAATCATTGTTCGCACAGTCAGGCTGAGGCCTGGCCATGTGGGATACGGGAAGGGAATGGAACGGACAGATGATTACAATATTGAAGGAAACCCCCAAAAATCCCATCACTCTGATGGGCGAACGCGCAGGCGTATGCTGGGGAGCAGATACAGACAATAAAGAAAAGAATTATAAACGCGGCCTGGAGTGCATCAAATCCGGCCATCACCGGGTTCTGGAATATGTCAATGTGGAGATGATCCTGGACGGCTATTCCGCCCGGGTCATCAGGGAATGGTACACCCATATCGGCGGTGCCCCCACCAGACTCCAGGCAAGCACGCGCTATATCAACTACAAAAACTTCACCTATACAACGCCGCCGTCTGTGTCGGAAAATCCGGAGGCGGAGAAAATCTACAGGGATACCATGTCTGCCATCGCCGAAGCCTGCAGCCGCCTGGAGAGCGATTGCGGAATTCCCCGGGAAGATGCCGCCATGCTCCTTCCCCTTGGCATGTCCACGAAAATTGTGGACAAGCGAAATGTCCGCAATCTGATAGAGATGTCTCATCAGCGGCTCTGTTCCAGGGCATACTGGGAGTACCGCCTCCTGATGAATGATATCTGCAAAGCGCTGGCGGAATATTCGGAGGAGTGGAAATTTCTGGCAGAGCAGTATTTTGTGCCGAAATGTGAGGTATCAGGCTACTGCAGCGAGAAAAAAAGCTGCGGACGTAAGCCATATCGGCTTTATACTGCAGACCGCCGGGAGTTACAGTGATGCCCCCGGGAAAATACCTTGCCGGCGGTCTGCAGCCGGGTTGTACTGCAAATTCAACCAGTGCGCAGTATAAATTTTACGGCAGCACTAAAGTATTTGAATCTGGTGCCGATAATTTAAATAAGCAATTACGATGAGAGTTAACCATTTCGGGAAGGGAGGAAGTGCGGAATGCGTATAGAAGCATACAATCAGGTTCATCAGCTGTATCAGGCGAAAAAGGTGAACAAGGTACGCGAAAAGAGCGGTGCGGCGCAGACAGATCAGCTGCAGTTCAGCAATTTTGGAAGGGAGATCGGCGCAGCGCAGGCGGCGCTTGCGGGAACTCCCGATATCCGGGAAGATCTGGTCGCTCCGATCAAAGCAAAAGTCCAGAATGGTACTTATCAGGTAGATACGGCATCTTTCGCTCAGAAGCTTATGCAGAAGGCGTCTGAACTGGATGCGGCATACGAAGAAACGAGGTAAGGACATCTGTGGCAAGTTTAATGGAAACCCTGATCGAGGTGTTGGGTCAGGAATGCGATGCATATGATGAACTTCTGGCGCTGTCCCAGAAGAAGACACAGGTGATTGCCAGTGCAAATCTGGAGAATTTACAGAAAATCACGGATGATGAACAGGAAGCGGTAGGAAGGGTCAACCATCTGGATAAGAGAAGGATGGAAGTGACCACGGACATTGCCAACGTATTAAACAGGGATGTTGAAACATTAAAGCTCTCCAAGATGATCGAATTGATGTCATCGCGCCCCGGGGAACAGGCAAAGCTGGCTGAGGCGCATGACAGATTGCAGAGCAGCGTCCGGGAATTACGCCGGATAAACGAACAGAACAGAGAACTGCTGGAAAACGCGCTGGAGATGGTGGAATTCGAGATGAATATCCTGCAGGCTTCCAAAGCCGCGCCGGAGACGGCGAATTACACCAGGAGCGCCTATAACTCAGGCACGCAGATGGGCGTGGACAGCGGGAATTTTGACGCAAAACAGTAGCCTTCAGGGCACTGTATCCTTGTAGAACGTGAGGTAAATGTTATGCCGTTAATGGGAAGTTTATATGTCGGATCATCAGGATTACAAACCAGTCAGAATGCGCTGAACACCACAGCGCATAATCTTTCTAACATGGACACCACCGGCTATGTGAGACAGCAGGTGCAGCAGTCTACCAGGAGTTACATGACTCTTGCAGTCAATGCCAAAGCGATTTCCAATCAGGAGACCGGCCTTGGTGTCACTTATTCCAGGGTAAAACATATCAGGGATTATTTTCTTGACAAAGCATACCGCAGAGAGTCCGGCCGCAGTATGTTTTATCAGGTATCCTCCGAAGTCATGACGGAAGTGGAGGACCAGCTGGGTGAGATGAACGGAGAGGCCTTTCAGGGGACGCTGACGGATTTCTGGACATCTATCCAGGAATTGGCAAAGGATCCCACAAGCGCGGTGACACAGGGATTGTTTGTTCAGAGCGCCGTGGAATTTGTGGAGAAGGCGCAGGCTGTGTACGGGGGCTTAAAAGCCTATCAGGACAACCTGAATGCCCAGGTGAAGGACCAGGTGGATACCATCAATGCGTATGGGAAAAAGATCCTTGCATTGAATGAGGCCATCAGAGGCATCGAGACCGGCGGCATTGAGAGCGCAAACGACCTGCGGGATGCCAGGGATCAGCTTCTGGACGAACTGTCGCAGATGGTGGACATTGATTTTGGCGAGGATATACGCGGGAATGTGTGGGTAAAGGTCGAGGGAACGGATTTTGTAAAGGGAGAAAGATGTTACGAGATCGGGCTGGATGTGGATGAAAATACCGGCTTCTACACGCCGTTCTGGATTCAGGACGCCACTTACCGCACCCGCGCCGACGGTACCAGGGAATACATCATCGACGGGGCGGAGGTTTTTAATTTAAAGAAAGAGATCTCCTCCAATCTGAATACGGATATCGGCGGACTGAAAGCCATACTGCTAGCAAGAGGGGACCACAGAGCCGACTACACGGATGTGGCCAATGAGAAGGTCTACGGCGATGTGTCACAGTCTATCCTCATGAATGTCCAGGCGGAATTTGACCAGCTGATTCACAATGTGGCTACTAAGGTGAATGAAATTCTGGCCACGGCCGCCGGGGTGAAGCAGGCGGAAGCGGATGTGCTTGCTTCGGACGGTACGATATTGGTCAGGAAAGGCGAATATTACTGCGAGAACAATGTAGGCGGATATATGCGCAAGGATGACGGCAGCCCGGTTCAGATGTTCACCAAGGTCTCCTCTGACGGTTACCGCAAAGTGACCGGCAAGGTGGACGTGAAGGACGAGAACGGCAATGTGACCGGACAGGAAGATGTGGAATTCTGGGTATATAACGAAGAAAATCTGGATAATCCCAGAGACGCCCAGGAGACACTCTACAGCATTCAGAACCTTCAGGTTGACGATGAACTGATGCAGAAGCCTTCCATGCTGGGTTTTCGCCTGGAAGACGGTTCCGAGGATAAGGCGACGGCAGAGAGCCTGAAAGCGGCTTTTATGGAAGAGGAGTATTCTCTTAATCCCAACGTGAAGAAAAAAGCCTCTTTAGTCGACTACTATGATGATCTGGTGGCGCAGATTGCCAATTCCGGATATGCTTTCAGGAGCATTTATACCAACCAGGAGGGGACGGTAGAGTCCGTCTACGCTGCAAGGGAACAGGTATCAGGCGTTTCCTCTGACGAGGAGTTGTCCAATATGATCAAGTTTCAGAATGCTTACAATGCATCCAGCCGTTATATCAACGTGCTGGATGAGATGCTGGAGCATTTGCTGAGCACGCTTGGCGTATAAGACGGCCAATCTGATCGGACTGACGGTAACTAAAAACAGCATCCGCCCGGAGCAGTACAATGTGCCTGATGGCGCATGAAGCATTACCGGCTCTGTACCTGGGGTAGGAATGGTTCTGTCTGTGTTGGGTACAGAGGAGGGCGGATGCGGAACTAAATTCAGGAGGAAAGCCAATGCCTTCACAATTTTTCGGATTAAATATAGCATATACAGGATTACTTGCCAGCAATGCGGCATTGAATACAACCAACAACAACATTGCCAATGTACAGACGGAAGGCTACAGCCGCCAGCAGGTGACACAGCAGGCCGCAAATGCCATCCGGGTTTTCCAGACCTACGGCTGCGCCGGCGCGGGTGTGGAGACGCTGACCATTGAGCGGATTCGCAATGAATTCTATGATTCCAGATACTGGGTCAACAATTCAAAGGTAGGCGAGTATGGCCAGAAGCAGTACTATATGGAGCAGCTGGAAAGCTATTTTGATGACAACGGACAGAATGCCGGGTTCAAGACGGTATTTGACCAGCTGATGATAACAGGGCTTCAGGCATGGATGGACAACGCGGATGATCTGGCCACGAAAGAGCAGTTTATCGGATATGCCGGCGCGCTGGCGGAATATTTTAACGGCGCGGTGGGGAATCTGCAGAAGCTGCAAAAGGATGTGAACCAGGAGATCAAGGCCAAAATCGATGAGATCAATTCCCTGGCGGACGAGATTGCTACCCTGAACAAGCAGATCAATACCATTGAACTCAGCGGCAATATGAAGGCCAACGAACTTCGGGACAGGAGGACGCTGCTCCTGGACCAGCTCTCGGAGATTGTGGATGTGGAAACCATAGAGACGGAAGTACGTGACCCTAACAATTTGGACAGGAATACCGGAGGAACACGCTTTATCGTGAAAATTGCCGGAGGGCAGACTCTGGTGGACGGGAACGACTACAATGAGCTGGAATGTGTGGCAAGAACCACCGATCAGAAGGTGAACCAGACAGACATCGACGGGCTGTATGATGTACAGTGGAAGAACGGGTCCAGTTTTCATCTGCATAATGCAGCCATGGGAGGTGCGCTGAAGGGCCTGGTGGAAATGCGTGACGGCAATAACAACGAGTATTTTACCGGAAAGATCAAAGAAATCGGGATGCAGGAAGACGCGGACGGGATTATGCACGACACGGTTACCGTGCAGGTGGGAAGACATTATCTGACAGATTTAAATAAATGCAACCTGTCCGATTCGGGCGGAATCATTACCCTGGGAAACCGGGAATACTATTACGACTCCTGGACTTACAGCGTGAGTTACGATGACAACGGGGAGGCTGTCTATTCCTATACCTTCACCATGTCGGCATCCAAACAGGACGGCGGACTCAACGATACCAGGGTGACCAATGACAGAGTGGGAAAAGAGGCAACCATCGGCAATAATATTTCCTATCAGGGCGTGCCTTATTATATGATGCAGATTAACGAATGGGTGAGAACTTTCTCCCAGAAGTTCAATGATATCCTCAGAAGCGGATATTCGGGCGATATGCCCGGCATTGATCTCTTTACGGCGGATATGACAACCGAGGATAAGCAGTATGCTTTCCAGGATTATGCCAATGAGACTGAGGACGAATATATTGCCAGGGTGGATGAGATCCTCAAACAGGAAGGGATAGACCCTGCTGTAGATCCGGCCAAAGCACAGGAAATATGCGTGCAGGCTCTCAGTGACTACCGGTATGATAAGGAATCCAGGACTGCTTATGAGAACAGGGTTGCGAAGCTGAAGAAAGCAAATGCGCAGTACGGTCTGAATATGACGGATGATGAGATAGCGAAAGCCGCTCAGCTGACAGTATCGGTAGGAAAGAATGTGACAGATAACGACAGTTATTATCTGATGACTGGCAAGAATGTCAGTGTATCGTCTACCCTGGAGAATGATCCGGACCGTCTGGCAAACAAGAAAAGCGATTCAGACGGTGTGGAGCAGAATGACCTGATTGAGGAATTGAAAGATCTGGCTACCAACAAGGGAAAGCTGAGTTTCCGCGGCTGTTCCGCTTCGGAATTCCTGCAGTGTGTCCTTGCGGATGTGGCGCTGAACAGCAAACGGGCTGAGACATTTTACAAGAGCTATACGGATATTGCTTATTCCATTGATACACAGAGGATATCCATCTCCGGTGTGGACGAGGACGAGGAAGCCGTGAACCTGGTGAGATATCAGAATGGTTACAATCTGGCATCCAAGATGATTCAGGTGCTGACGGAGATTTATGACAGGCTGATTTTGCAGACAGGCGTATAAGGATGATTGTACCGGTCAATGACATTGATGCCGAAAGCGCTGTCTGAAAACCGATAAGGGAGTTCCGATCAGACCTGCCCGAGCGGAGACAGCTGCCCGCGGCAGGCGGCGATGAATAGAAGAGGAGTTTTGGAATGAGAATAACAAACAGAATAATGCAGCGTAATAATCTGTCCAACATCAATACCAACAAGACGTACCAGGACAGGCTGAGTACCCAGATGTCCAGTCAGAAGAAAATCAACCGTCCCTCCGATGACCCGGTGGTGGCGATCAGGGCGCTGCGCCTGAGAAGCAATGTGACGGAAATTAGCCAGTACTACAGCAAGAATATTCCCGATGCGGAGAGCTGGCTGAAGGTGACGGAGGATGCCATATCCAACCTGGCCCAGATTATGACGACGATGATTGCCAGATGTGAGAAGGGCGTGAACAGCGAGTATACTACGGACCAGAGGAAGATCATCCTGGAGGAAATGCAGAAACTGGGCGAGACAGTCTATTCCACAGGGGATGCGGACTATGCGGGAAGGTATGTATTTACCGGGTATCGTACGGATACTTCTCTGAGATTCCTGGAGGCGAAGAAGCAGAATTATACCATTACCGAGCAGTTGGATAAGAATGCGATTGATACGGTGAGCAAGGTGGAGACAGATAAACTGTTGGATATCAATTCCACAAACTTTGCCACCACCAAGGTGACGGAGGATGATATTTCTTCTGTGGAGGTGCATCGGATCCGGCTGGCTTATAATGACTGTTCGGCGGTTAACAAGCCAGTGATTGAATTTACAGACGCAACGGGCGCAAAGGTAACCTGGCAGGGAAACGATATTACCATAATGCATTCTTATGATAAAACTCCCGATAATCCTTATGCGTCCGCTGCCAAGGATGAAGATTCCATCATATACATTCCGGAAACCGGTGAACTGCTGCTGGGAGAGAAGCGGTATGGGGAATTGACGAAGACAAAGGACAGCGAAGCCACATCCAACGTCAATGAAGCTGAAATTCGTGTTACTTATGATAAGAGCAATTGGGAGAAGGGTGACTTACGTCCGGAGCATTATTTTTACTGCAAGGCTGACAAGGAAGATAAAAGCGGGGAGCGTGTCACATATAATGAGAACTATCTGGAACATGGCGTAGAACATCAGGTGATCGAATATGATGTGGGCTTCAACCAGACGATCAGGATCAATTCCACTGCGGATGAGTGCTTCAAACATGGTGTTGGCAGGGAAGTGGACGACATCGTAAATGCCATGCAGGACATGTTGGATCTGGAAGGCGTTAAGAAAGACATTGAAGGTATCATAGAGAAGACAACGGATGAAGGGGAACTTGACACACTCCAGAAACAGCTGGATGCGGTGAATAAAGCGCTTACCCTCGCCAGGAAGAAGGAGGAAGCTCTGTTCCAGCACGGCATTACCAAGTTCCAGGGTTACCTGGATGACGCTAATCTTTGTGTCACTAATTGTGGTTCCAGAAGGAGTAAGCTGGAATTGATCGAGAACCGTACCCAGAATCAGAAGACTACTTACGAGACATTGAAGAGTGAGAATGAGGATATCGATATCACGGAAGTGGCAATTCAGCTCAATGCTGCGGAGCTGACTTATGACGCGGCGCTGATGGCGGCGGGTAAGGTGATGCAGACGACATTGTTGAATTTTATTTAATGGTGGCAGCTTCGCGCTGAATTTTGAGTCTGTTCCCGTCTGCCTGTTAGAAAGAGGCAGACGGGTTTTGTATTTTCGGCAGCGAAGCCACTGCCGCAGGACTGTGGGTTTAAGAATAAAGTTGGAAAACACAGATAGGAGAAGTATGAAAATCAATACAAAAATTTTCGGAGAAATAGAGATTTCGAAGGATAAAGTGATAACTTTCCAGGATGGCATCATTGGATTTCCAGATTTAAAGCGATTTGCCCTCCTGCACGATGAGGAGAGGGGGGACAATGCAGGCATACGCTTTCTGCAGTCCCTGGAGGAGCCGGGGTTTGCCATGCCGGTGATGAACCCTTTGGATGTAAAGCCAGACTACGAACCTGTAGTGGATGACGAGCTGTTGGCGGCGGCCGGCAATGTCACGCCTGAAAACCTGTTGGTATTGGTGACTGTGTCCATCCCAAGTGACCTGAAGCGGATGAGCGTCAACCTGCAGGGGCCTTTCATCATCAATATTGAGGAGCACAAAGGCTGTCAGCTGATTCTGGAGAACGGAAATTACCCTGTCAGGTTCCTGGTTTACGATATCCTTCAGGCGGGAAAGGAAGGTGTGTAGCATGCTGGCCTTGTCGAGAAAGAAGAACGAAGCGATTATTATCAGCAATAATGTGGAAGTGACTATCCTGGAGGTGAAAGGAGACCAGGTTAAGATAGGCATCACCGCCCCCAAGGATGTGCCCATATACCGCAAGGAGGTATATAAACAGATTCAGGATGCCAACAAAGAAGCTGTAAATGTGGAAGGCGTGGAGGCATTGCGTAATCTGCTGCTGTGAGACAGGTCCGGGTCTGTCCTGTTCCCGGCACGGAGAAAAAAGCTTTCAGGGCATGAACAGGGGTCAGAATGTAACCAAATTATCGAGATTTCCGGTTAACTTTTCCGGGGAAATTTCCGATAAAACAATTAGACGCAAGGAATATCAAGAAGCAGGATGCTTTTGATGAGCGCAGGTAAAACATACAAGGAGGTGTGGGAAGTGGCAATAGAACCTATTTCAAGCGTAATGACATTTCAGGCACAGGGAAGTGTAGTGCAGAAGCCACAGGCTCCCGTTGAAGCGGAGAGGCCGGAGAACAGCAGCGCGAACAGCATGGAAGCTACCCAGTACGTAGACAAGACCACGAGTGTGGTGGAGAACTCGAAAGAGAAGGGGCAGGCGAACAATGGTGAGCAGAGCATGGACCAACAGGCTTATCATGAGAAGGTTCGTAAAGCGGTGGAGACCCTAAACAAGAAAATGGGCAGCTCTGAAGCTATCTTTGGCATTCATGAGGATACCAACCGCGTGACGATCAAGATTGTAGATAAGAGCACCAAGGAAGTGATCAAGGAGCTCCCTCCCGAGAAGACTCTGGATATGATTGCGAGAGTCTGGGAGATGGCGGGTATCCTGATTGACGAGAGAAGGTAGAAGAAGGCCACTGGACGGACGTGTCCGCTTAGGGCGGCTGTTCTTCATCTGGATTTGAATGGGAGCCAGTAGCAGGGACAACAGGGAACATATGGTTCCGGGTAGAAAACTTAAGTGCAGAAAGGAAGGATGAATTATGCCCATGAGATTAAGCGGACTGATGTCCGGTATGGATACGGAAAGTATCATAGCTCAATTGGTGGAGGCCAAGAAGACAAAGGTTACAAAGGCTGTAAAGGCGCAGAAGACATTGAAGTACAAGCAGGACGCATGGAAGGATTTGAATAAGCAGGTTTTAAATCTGTACAATAAATCGCTGGGTAATATGCGTTTTGAGAGTTCATTTATCAAGAAGACAACCAAGGTGTCCAACAGCAGTATTGTATCCGTTATAACCGGCGAGAAAGCCATGAACAGTGTCCAGAGCCTGCGTGTGACTCAACTGGCCAGGCAGGCGTTTCTGACGGGAGGCAAGCTTCCTGACACGGTTACGGTTACAAGGAAAGACGATAACGGCGTTGACCAGCAGGTGGAGGAAGCCGTAACAGGCAAGACGACTCTGGGAGAACTGGGATTTAGTGGTTCCGGCAGCATTAAGGTGGTTACGGCGGATAAGACAACGGAAATCACCATGGATGCGAACTCTTCTATCAGTGCATTTGTCAGTTCGCTGCAGAAGGCAGGACTTACCGCCAACTTTGACGAGACTAACCACAGGTTTTATGTGACATCTAAGGCATCAGGCACAAAGAACGATTTTTCTATTCTTGCGAATGATGAAGGTGGTTTGAAAGCACTGACCACTTTAGGCCTGAGTTATGACAGCCAAGAGGTCAGAGACAGCTATGCGAAGATTTTCGGGGCAAAGGATCAGCTGGATAAGACAGATCCTAAATATACAGCTATGTATAACAACTTATCAGTTGCAGATCAAGCACTGTTGGACGCATATGACCCGGCTTCCGACATGGCATTCGATTTTGAAGCATTATCTGCGGACGGAAAGAACAAATATCTGTCGTATATTTCGGAGAAGAAAATTCAGAGCAGGCAGGATGACAGGCTCCGCAGCCTGTCGGACAGTTGGAATAAGCTCCTGCAGGAGAAAGTAGATCTGGAGGCTGACCATACTTCTCTGGTTGGTCAGATCAGTGGGAATTCCGTTATAAATAATACTCTGAATCAACTGCTGAGCGATGCGGGTATTGCCACAGATGCGTGGTCTGACAGGGCGAAGTATGAGAGCCTGAGTGAGGAAGACAGGGCGAAGGTCGATGAGGCTCTGGAATCCGCCTTTACTGTGGCAAGGGAGGACGGTACTCTGACGGATGATGATAAAAAAGCATTGGATACCTTGCAGGCGGATTGGAAGAAGAATGCAACAGCCCTGTCAAACAATGCGGCATCCATAGAAGCGATGAAAGGCCGCTTGGATATTGATGCGGATGGAACGACTGTGAATGGGCTGTCGGCCAGTGAAGCAGCAGCCATCGAAAACGAAGTGAAAACGGCGGTTAATGTGTACAATAGCTTGGCAAGCGCGGCCGGTACTACAGGAGCTAGTAAGACGGCAGGAAGGGACGCCGTAATTTATCTGAATGACATCGAATATACTTCCAGCAAGAATACCTTTGAAGTGAACGGCCTGACGTTGACCGTAAGCGCTGAAACCACCGGGACAGAGGAAGTGACGATCACTACCGAGGATGACACCGACGGGATTTATGACATGATTAAGGGGTTCTTAAAGGAATACAATTCCCTGATCAACCAGATGGATAAACTGTACAATGCAGATTCTTCCAAAGGCTATGACCCGCTGACGGACGAGGAGAAGGAAGCCATGTCCGACAGTGCTATCGAAGAATGGGAGAACAAGATCAAGGACTCGATTCTCCGTAAGGACAGCACATTGGGAACTTTCGCACAGGCTATGAAAACGATTATGATGGAAGGTGTGGAAGTGAATGGACAGAAGATGTACCTGTCCAACTTCGGCATTAACACTCTTAATTACTTTTCGGCGCCGGACAATGAAAGAAATGCTTACCACATTGACGGCGATCCTGATGATGAGAGTACTTCCGGCAATGCAGACAGGCTGAAATCCATGATAGCAAATGACCCCGATACTGTGGTATCTTTCTTCACACAGCTGTCTCAGAAGATGTATGACAAGATGTTTGATCTGATGAAGGGGACAGAGTATAGTTCTTCCATGACTGTCTATGAAGATAAGAAAATGAAGACGGATTATGATGACTATACTGCAAAAATAAAAGAATTGGAAAAGAAGCTTGCAGATTACGAAGATAAGTGGTATGCTAAATTTGCAGCAATGGAAACGGCTTTGGCAAAAATGCAGAATAATGCCAGCGCTGTGACATCTTTGTTAGGTGGCTGATGGTGACGGTGTCTCAGAGCATAAGATTTGTTCCTACTGATGGTGTGAAGCGAACCGGAGGCAGGAGCGGACAGTATATTATACTGTATGAAAGGGAGTGTGCTGTCGTTATCCCGGAGAATATTGAGGGGTGTGTTTTGCCGTTTTCTGCGCTGTAGAAATGCTCACATGATATATTTTTTATATGTGGCGGATTTCTGTTTGTGCGTATAAGTAAAGGATGAAAGGCAAGGTGTGATATGGCGTTACCCAATGCATATGGACAGTATAACAACAGCAAGATATTGACGGCTTCTCCGGCGGAACTTACCCTGATGCTCTATGAAGGTGCTATCAAGTTTTGCAATATTGCGATTGCGGCGGTAGAGAGCAAAGATGTTGAAAAAGCACACATTCATATCCGCAAAGTGGAACGGATTGTCGATTATCTGCGCCAGACTCTGGATATGAAATATCCGGTAGCTGAGGATTTTGAGAGGATATATTCTTATCTGAGCCAGCGGCTGATTGAAGCAAATACGAAGAAAGATAAAGAGATTCTGGAAGAAATAAACGGCCATCTGCGGACTGTGCGCGATACCTGGAAGGAAGTCATGAAGAAAGGCAGGGATTAAGGGATATGACAGGAAACTATCTGGCACTTTTGGAAGAAAGTCTCAGAAAAAAACTGCAGGTCATGGCTGAAATTCAGGACTATAATCTTCGACAACAGAGGATTTTTCAATCAAATGAGGTGAATTTAGACAAATTTGATGAATATGTGGATGAAAAGGGAAAGCTGATCGACAGGCTGACAGCTCTGGACAATGGATTTGAGAAGCTATATGCCAATGTGGCTGAGGAACTGAGCGGCAACCGTGAGCAGTATGCAGCGCAGATTAAGATTCTGCAGGGGCTTGTTACGAAAGTAACAGAGCAAAGTGTTGCTATCCAGGCTCAGGAAACCCGCAATAAGAAAATGATGGAAGACTTTTTCAGAAAAGAACGGGACGGTATCCGGATGGGCAGGAAGACCTCCAAGGCGGCGATCGGATACTATAAGACGATGAGCAAGTCTGCCGTTGTGGCACCGCAGTTTATGGACAGCAAGAAATAGCAGAGACTGTATAGGGGAAAACAAAGGCGTTTCAGTGTTTCGGCAATGGAACGCTTTTTATGTTCATTGGGACAGGCACGGCTCCGGAAGTAAGAAAAAAAGATTTAAAAATAATAAGACAGACTAAATTTTTCCCTTAAATGATCCGATATAAAAAATAAGTGGTTGACAGCATGGAATGTATAGCAGATCAGCTTTGACGATTAAAAATTTTTCGCAAAAAAACCTCCCATTTTACGGG
>CAJUFB010000001.1:95049-160939 GCA_910585805.1 uncultured Acetatifactor sp. | reverse complement strand
GAACAATGATTTCCAAAGTCCGGACAGGTGATGTATTTCACCCCGGATTACTCAGGAAGCTGCGGACAGCTATATCAGCCATACCGGAGAAAATTTATGGGATTTTGAGGTAATACTTGATTCGGATGTGAAGAATATCAACCACATTCATCCGTTAAAACAGCGGGATGTGGACAGGATGGCTAAAGCCGCGCAAAAAGATTGTCATATCAGAGCTGTTATTGTGTTCGGCAGTGCGGTCCGGTTTGACTGCCATTCCGGAAGTGATCTGGATTTTCTGATCGTAAGAGACGACGACAGGCTCCGGATAGACAGTCCGTTGGATGAGATTGAAAGTGAGACGGATATCATTTTCAGTTCTCAGCTGGGGAAGCGGCTGAGGGAAGAAATCGCCCGAACCGGCGTGATCGTCTATTCATCAGAGGATTGACGGTATTTGCGCGGGCGGGGCAGCGGGAAAATGATGAAAAGTGGGGCGAGGTGAAAGAATGTGTGATATACGTTATTTTAAATCAGCATATCATTGTTATGATGTAGCTGTTAACTTAATGAAACTGTATCAGTATGATGAGATGTATCTGAATGATGTTGCATATCATCTGCAGCAGTGTGTGGAGAAAACGCTGAAGGCTTTTCTGGAATGCAGAGGGGTTACAGTCCCCCAGACACACAGTATCAGAAAATTGATTTCAATGTCCGCAAATAATGGCTCGGTTGCTGTGGTTACGGACTGGCTGGCGGAAAATCAGTATGAGATAGAAACCTGGGAATCAGATTCAAGGTGTAATTTTGATATTTGCCTGGAAGCCGGGCGTATCAGAACCGGATTGGAGGAAGTGAGAAGATTTCTGGATATCAACCATATGGGATATGAGCTGAATCCGGAACTGACGGAAGAAAGAAAAGCCAGACTGCGGGAGAAGCTGCCCCGCAATCTGGTGATAAGAGATGATTTTGAATGGAATTGTTATTACAATATTTTCAAAAAAGGGCTGAAGTGATCATTTTGCCGTCAGCACCCAGCTGGGAAACCATCTTAAATATTTTGCCACAAAAGCCGCATCTACAGGCGCTCCTGACAGCACGGGATAGAACAGCAGGAATAAACCGATAACCGCCGCGCCGTACAGCACCATAGCTGCCGTGCGTGGTCTGCTTTTTTTCCACTGGCAGAAGCTGTACATGACCATCAGGACGATAAATACCACACTGGGGAAGTAGTGGTAAATAAATGTAATGCGTGTTACAAAGAACCAGGGCAGATACTGCGCCATATATCCTGTGATCAGGAAGGCGGCAGTTCTGTCCTTCTTTTTCAGCCACAGATAAATCATATAAACGGACGCGGGAATGCCTGCCCACCATACCGCCGGATTGCCGAAAGCGCTGATGCCCTCTCGCAGCCCGCCCGCTTCCGTCCGGGTGACGATACGGGAGTAGTACCAGATGGGCCGCTTTATGATGGGCCATTCATACCAGGGCGAGGAGAAATCATGGGTGGACACCAGGTCGCTGTGGTAGCTGAACATGGTATTCTGGTTATAGAGCAGTCTGCTGATCAGTCCCCTGTCGGAGTAATCCCGGAAGGGAATGTAGGAGAGCAGATAGATCACCGCAGGCACCGCTACAAAGAATACCAGGCAGAACAGGATGGTGCGCTTTGTACGGGGAAGGAACTGCTTCCGGATCGTCTTGTGGGATATGCCGTTTGTGCTGCCGGAGGGAGAGGAACAGGCATAAACGTATTCCCGGTATCTTCTATACAATACGGCGAAGAAGATTAAAGCCAGGCCGCAGCCGGCATATACCCCGGTCCATTTGCTGGCAATGCCCAGGCCCATGCACACCCCGCAGGCGCCCAGAGGAACCAGTGTGCGCTTTAAAGCTGTGTCGTAGAAGCTTAAGGTGCTGTACTGGTACATAAAGTAGTACATTAAGATCACAAAGAAGGTGATGTACACATCTATGGTCGCGATCCTGGTCTGGGTGAAGTGCATAAAGTCAAAGGCGAACAGCACACAGGCGAAAGATGCCGTCAGCGTGTCCTTTGACAGCTTTCGGGCAAACAGGTACACCATGGGTACCATGGCGATCCCGAACAGGGTGCCCACGATACGCCATCCAAAGGGATTCATGCCAAATACTGCCACGCCCAGGGCGATCAGGATCTTGCCCAGGGGCGGATGGGTATTCTCATAAGAAGTCAGCCCGTGGAGGAATTCATAGGCAGTGCGTCCATGGTAAATTTCGTCAAAATACATGCTGTTCCGATAAGTGCTGACTTCCGGATAGAGAGCGGACTCGTCAAAAAGGTTCTCATAAGCGGAAGCAAATGCAGGTGTCAGGATCTGTCCCTCTGCGTCCAGAAAGACCAGTTCCAGGAGGGAAGCCTGATTGTCCTCCAAAGTGAGCCGCAGATGAGGCATACCGGTGTCCAGGCTGACGGTCTGCCAAGCAAAGACATTTTGTAAAGTGATCTCCCCGAAAGAGGTCCATTCATCAGCCGGGTTCTGCTTTCCTTCCAGCGTAAATTTTCTTCCATGCCATGGGGCAATATAATAAGAAAGCGATACGGGCACATCTGTTCCGAAATCAAATTCCAGGGACTGGCTCTGCGTCATGTCATAAGCGGTGACAGGGGCCTGCCGGTCTCCCAGATCATACAATGCGAAGCAGGCATAGACCAATGTGATGGCTGCCATGCAGATAAAGTCAGCTGTTTTCAGGGGGCTGGCTTTCCGGGAGGGCTGGGGAGCCATGCCTTTCTTTCCCACCGTTTCATCCAGAAAAGCCAGCAGGGCGGTATCCCTGGTCATTTCTTCTTCATTATAGACGCATTTTTTCCCATACAGCTGCCGGGCCGCGTAAAACAGGATTCCCCAGCAGGCCAGCATTCCGGCCGACACGAACAGAATAACCGGTGAATGTCTGTCATAATTGGACGGGTCATAGAAGAACAGCACGTCCGCCGTATTGTAGAAATGCATGACGGAAAATCCCGCATAGCACAGGAACAGCAGTCTGGAAGGCCGGAGCACATAGGCCAGCATCAGGAGCAGAAGCCCCGGGAACATATAGCGCTCATGCATCCGGACGGAAAAAAGGTACACGGTAAATATCATCAAAGCGCCCAGGAAAGGATACTTTTCCTGACGTTTACGGTTGCGCAGGCTTAAGTAAAGCACCCCGGCCACGGCGGCCGCAATGGCACTCCATCCGTAAATACGGTAAGTGATTCCCAGGAAGGTATTGTCCTGGCTGATCCAGTTTAAGCCCAGCAGACCCCAGAAATTGCAGGCATTTACGGCGGCGTAGGGGTAGGAGGTCACAGTGGTAAAGTACTGTTTCCACACGTTTTCCAGGCCGAAGGGAAGGCACAGGATGACCATGGCAATGAGGACGGTCAGTATCTGCAGGCAGTTATGCGCCAGATTGCGGATGCGGGGAACGGAGCTGCTGACTTTGCCGGATTTCCCGGAAATTTCTTTCAGCAGCACATGTTCCACGAAACCGGCCAGGATCACGGGCGCAAACATCAGGGTATGAGGTTTGATCAGGATGCCGAGGCCGAAGACAAGATAAGCGCCGTACATTCTGCCCTGGATCAGGTACAGGCACATCAGCGCCACGATCAGCGCAAGGATGGAATCCACCTGTCCCCAGACGGAAGAATTCAGGATGACGGCCGGGTTAAACAGGTAAGCCAGGCACAGGAAAAAAGCTTTTGTCTCCGAAAGCTTCCGGGCGGTAACGCGGTATACCAGCATGCCGCATGTCATATCGCAGAAAATAGCAGGAAGCTTTAACAGCATCAAATGAGCGAAGGAATAGTATTCGATATGGAACAGGTTCCGGATCCAGCCCAGCAGCCAGAGCACATACATGTATCCCGGAGGATAGTCCGTGAATACATCCGGGGAATAGAAAGCTCCCGGGCGCACCTGGTAGAGCCTGTCGGCCCATGCCGCAAAGCAGGCCGTGTCATTGTCGAAGCCTTTCGATAACGCAGCCGCCAGCAGGCGCAGGGAAAAGGCCGCCAGCAGGAGAATGAAGATGCCGTATTTCGACAGCTTCCGGTTCAGAATGGTGCCCATATAGCTGAGGGCAAACAGCAGGATACCCAATAGTGCAAAAAGATGAATCAACAACATACGCAATCTCCTGTTTATAAAAATTTTATCCCTATGATGGAAGTGCCGGACCATCATTTTATGGTAATTTAACATTTTGTATTATATCAAAAAGCTTGGAAGATGAAAAGGTTTTATGCTATAATAATATAATATGAGTGAAAATGGACATGGGCGGCGGCAGGGACCTCGGTGAAACACGCGTCCCGGTCTGCCTCAGGTTAGGACGGATAAATATGAGTGCTTTTGTTAGTTTTCAGGATGTAAGCAAGGTCTATAAGACGGGCGAGGTGGAGATCCAGGCCCTGCACGACGTGAATTTTGATATCGGAAAAGGGGAATTCTGTGTGATCGTGGGTGCTTCCGGCGCGGGAAAGACTACCATACTTAATATATTGGGCGGAATGGACACGCTTACATCAGGCAAAGTGTTCCTGGACGGGCAGGAGGTATCTTCTTTCGGCAGGCGGCAGCTGACTTCCTACAGGCGCTACGATGTGGGATTCGTATTTCAGTTTTATAATCTGGTGCAGAATCTGACTGCGCTGGAAAATGTGGAGCTGGCTGCGCAGATCTGCAGGGAACCCCTGGATGCGGCCATGGTGCTGGAACAGGTCGGACTGAGAGAGAGGATGAATAATTTTCCGGCTCAGCTCTCCGGCGGGGAACAGCAGAGGGTGGCCATTGCCCGGGCGCTGGCCAAGAATCCCAAGCTGCTTTTATGTGACGAACCAACAGGCGCGCTGGATTATAATACGGGAAAAGCCGTTCTGAAGCTTTTGCAGGGGACCTGCCGGGAGATGGGCAGGACGGTGATCGTCATCACCCACAATCAGGCGCTGACAGCCATGGCGGACCGGGTGATCACGGTGAAAAGCGGCACAGTGGCGGACATGACGATGAACGATAACATTGTGGACGTATCGGAGATCGAATGGTAATATATACTGCTTAACGATTTCACCTGCCGTGAAACCAGACTGCATAACGCTGACTGGTTCAATCGCATGATTACATTAGGCAGTATTCAGCGTTATGCAGTATATATCCACAAACGCAAATAATTGCCGTCTGCAGAGTATAAGGAAGTGTCTACAAATAACTGATACGGGTTTAAAGCTGTTTCCCTTGTATTTCCGGGCTTTTCTTTAAAGAAATTGTATCAGTTATTTTCCGACAATTCCTAACGAGTGAACGCATCGCGGCAATCCAGATCTGAAAGCGGCAGTCAAATGCGTTCACGAGTATAATAAAAGACGGCGGTGATCAGGAAAACTTATGCGGGAACTCAGAAGATCCACATTCAGGGAAATTAAATCAAGTTTTGGCCGCTTTATGGCTATTTTTGCCATTGTCGCCCTCGGCGTTGGATTCTTTGCCGGATTGAAGGTGACCAGGGCCGGAATGACGGCAACGGTGGAACAGTATCTGGAGAAATATACCTTCTATGACTACCGATTGCTCTCCACGGTGGGATTCGGGCAGGAGGAGGCAGCGTTTCTTGCAGGGCAGGATGAAGTTGCGGCGGCGGAGGGCTCGGTTTCCTTTGACGTGCTGTACCGCGGAGCGGACGGCGGGCAGGGGGCGGTGAAGACCTTCAGCATAACGGAACAGGTGAACACACTGAAACTGACCGTGGGCAGGATGCCGGAGAAGGATACCGAATGTCTGGCTGACAGGGCTCTGTTCGGCGAGGAGGCTTTGGGCAGCACGGTCTGGCTGTCCGAAGATAATGACGAGGAGGACCTGGAGCATTTCGCATACAGAGAATATGAGATCGTGGGGCTTGTTCAGTCTCCGCTCTATCTGCAGTACGAGAGGGGAAATACATCCATCGGCACGGGACGTCTGGACGGTTATCTTTATCTGATGCCCGGCGGGTTTGACGTGGATTATTATACGGAAATAGATGTAAAGTTCGAACAGGATTTCGAATTATACAGTACGGAATACAGTGATTATATAGGGGACAAGGAGGCGCTCTGGGAGGAGCTGACCCGGGAGGCGGCAGAACACAGATTTTATGACATCCGTGAAGAGGCCGAGGAAGAGCTGGCCGATGCCCGCGGTGAACTGGAGGAAAAGAAGGCGGAGGGGGAAGAGGAGCTTGCGGACGCGGCCCGTACGCTGGAGGATGCAAAGAAGGAGCTTGCCGATGGGGAGCAGGCTTTGAAGGATGCCCGGAAGGAGCTTGCGGACGGGGAGCGGATTCTGCAGGAGAAGGAGCGGGAGCTTGTGGATGCGAAAGCGCTGATCCGGGAGAAGGAAGAGGAACTTGCGGATGCGGAGGCAGTGATCGCCGAGAATGAGACGGAGCTGAATGACGCTGACGCGGTGATCGCGCAGAAGGAGCAGGAGCTTGCGGATGCGGAGGTTCTTATGGCGGAGAAGGAGGCGGAGCTTGCCGAGGGGGAACGGCAGCTTTCGGAAGGCCGGGCGGAATGGGAGCGGCAGAAAGGAGAGCTGGAGGCAGGAAAGGACCAGCTGGCCGGCGGACGGCAGCAGCTGGAAGCCCGGCGGGCAGAACTGGAGGGGCATAGGCAGCAGTTGGATGCGGCGTTGGAGGCAGGAATGCTTGCGCCGGAAGAATATGAGGCCAGAATGGCTGCCGTTGCCGAAGGCGAACGGCAGTTGGAGGAGGCCGGGGCAGAGCTGGACGAGACGGAAGCGGTGCTTGCTGCAGGCGAGGCACAGCTTGCCTCTGCATTACAGCAGATAACGGAGACGGAGAAGGCTCTTTCGGAAGGCCGTGAGACTTTTTCGAAGGGAAGGCAGGAGCTGGAAGAAGGGCGCCGGGCGCTTGCGGATGCGTCAAGGCAGCTTTCGGAAGGCTGGGAGACTCTGCTGCAGGGAAAGCAGGAGCTGGAAGAAGGGCGGCAGGAGCTCGCGGAGGGACGCCAGGAGGCCGCGGACGGCGAGAAGGCGCTTGCGGATGCAGGAAAAGAGCTTGCAGAGGCGGAGGAGACCCTGGCGGAAAAGGAGTCTGAGTTTGCGGACGCGCAGCAGGAATATGCGGACGGTCTGAAGGAATACGAGGATGCCCGGAAGGAATTCGATGAGAAGATTGCAGACGCGGAAGCGGAAATCGCGGATGCGGAGCAGGAGCTGGCGGATCTGGAGGAACCTGACACTTATGTGCTGGGCCGGGATACCAATACCGGTTATGTCTGCTTTGAGAGCGATTCCAGGATCATAGAAGGAATTGCCAATATCTTTCCGGTCTTTTTCTTTTTGGTGGCTGCGCTGGTATGCATCACCACCATGAACAGGATGGTGGAGGAGCAGAGGACACAGATCGGTGTACTGAAGGCCCTGGGATACGGAGAAGCCGCCATTATGTCAAAATATATGATCTATTCCGGGCTGGCGGCGGTGACGGGGTGTGTTTTCGGCTTTTTCCTGGGGACCTGGGCTTTTCCGGAGGTTATATGGTTCTGTTACAATATCATGTACAGCGCGGATCCGATTTTCTATGTATTCGACTGGAGGCTGGCGGTGATTTCCCTGATCGTGTCCCTGCTTTGCTCCATGGGAACCACCTGGCTGTCCTGTCGGGTGGAGCTGGCTCAGGTGGCTGCGGTTCTGATGCGGCCAAAGGCACCAGGGGCGGGAAAGCGGGTTCTGCTGGAGAGACTGCCCTTTGTATGGCGGCGTCTGAGCTTTCTGCGGAAGGTATCGCTGCGCAATCTTTTCCGGTACAAAAAGCGTCTGTTTATGATGGTGGTGGGGATCAGCGGCTGTACGGCGCTGCTGGTGACCGGTTTCGGCATCATGGATTCCATTGCGGATGTAGCCGCCAGGCAGTTCCGGGAGATCCAGACTTATGATATCGGGATCTCCCTGAACGAAAAGGCGGATGAAGGGGTGCAGGACAGGCTGGAAGAGCTTAAAGGTTCCGGCGTGGGAGAATATACCTTTGTCATGGAGAAAAATATGGATCTGGTGACGGAGAGAGGCGTCAAATCCATTTACCTGGTGGCAGGAACCGAGGCGGAGATGGAGCCTTTTCTGGACCTGCATACCACAAGAGGAGAGAAAATCGCGTATCCCGCTTTGGGAGAGGCAGTTATTTCCAATAAACTTGCGGAGGATTATAATATCGGGATCGGAGACATGATAACGTTGAGAGATGGAGATATGAATTCATTTACGGCAAGGATCTCCGCAGTTTACGAGAATTATATATATAATTATGTCCATATTTCGGAGGACACCTGGCGGGAACAGATGGGAGAAGAGCCGGAACGCAAAACGGTTTACCTGAATCTGGTCCGGCAGGAGGAGACAGAGGACGGATTTACGGTTCATGGTCTTTCCGCGGAGCTGATGAAGCTGGACGAGGTGCTGAGTGTAACCATAAATGCGGATACCATGGAGCGTATCGGCAATATGATGGCCAGCCTGAACATTATCGTGGTGGTGGTCATTCTGTGTGCGGCGGGACTGGCCTTTATTGTATTGTATAATCTGACGAATATCAATATCACGGAGAGGGTCCGGGAGATTGCCACCATCAAGGTGCTTGGTTTTTACAAAAAGGAGACGGCGGCTTATGTGTTCCGGGAAAATATCATGCTGACCGGGCTGGGCATGCTGCTGGGGCTGGGGCTGGGATATTTCCTGCACAGACTGGTGATGAACGAGATCAGGGTTGATCTGATTGCTTTCCATATTTATGTAAAACCTGTCAGTTACCTGTACAGCGCCCTGCTTACGTTTGCGTTCGGGGGACTGGTGAATCTGTTTATGGGCGGAAAGCTGGAGAGTATCAGTATGACGGAATCTCTCAAGAGTGTGGATTGACGGATAAGGGAAAGGATTACATGGAAAATGAGATTTGATATGCATTGTCATACAAAGGAAGGTTCTCTGGACGGCAAAGTGCCCATTGAAGAATTTGCGGCCGTTCTGAAGAGTAAGGGGTTTGACGGAATGCTGGTCAGTGACCATGACTCCTATAAGGGATACCGCGCCTGGAAAAAGGTGAAGGAAGAGGGCCGGGACGGCGGCTTTCTGGTGCTCAAGGGCGTGGAATACGACACCATTGACGCGGGACATATCCTGGTGATCATGCCGGAGAACGTGAAATTGAAGATCCTGGAGCTTCGGGGTCTTCCGGTGCAGTTCCTGATCGATATCGTCCATAAAAACGGCGGTATCCTGGGACCGGCTCATCCCTGCGGGGAGAAATATCTGAGCATCATGAATACCCTCACCCGCCGCAACCAGATGGCTGTGATGGACGAATTTGATTTTGTGGAGAGTTTTAATGCATGTGAATCTCCCGAGAGCAATGCGGGGGCGCGATCCATTGCCGAGACATACGAAAAGCCTGTCTTCGGTGGAAGCGATGCCCATAAGGCAGACTGCATAGGAATGGGATATACGGAATTCAGTGAGAAGATTACCTGTGAATCGGATTTAATCAGGCTGGTGAAAGAGAAGGGACAGGAGGCCTGTGTCTGCGGCGGGGAATATTACGGGAAGACTACTAAGCAGAAGATCGGCAAAGCCAACAACCTGCTGGTGGATGGATTCTGGTGCTATAACCATCTGGCCAGTATGATGCGTCACAGGAAGCGGATCCGGGAGCTGCGCAAATATTACATCCGGATCAAGTGAGAAGGGACAGATACACTGCAATGAAAAGAGTGGAAATCTCTGATTTGCGGCGCAGAAAAGGAACAGGTCTTCGGACATCGCCGAAAACGAAAGCATGTTACAAAATTATTGCAATTTTAGCTTTTATTTTGCTGTAATTCATAAAATCTTAAGGTGCATTTTTGAAATAGTGTGATATACTCAATATGTGGCATTCTGAAGGCTGCATATTGGGTATTTTTATTTTGGGGTAGCAGAGGCTTCCCGATCCGGAAGCAGGCAGGGGATGCGGCAGTTTTATCCGACGGCAGAAAGTGCCTGCCGTATAACAAAGGGAAGGAAGGATCGTGATATAAAATGGTAAAAGGATGTAAGAAAAAGTCAATGAGTTCCATACTCCGGCGGACAGCGGCGGTAACGCTTGCTGCCGTGACCGCATTTTCGTCGGCGGCCTGCGGAAACAAGGAGAGTTCCGGCGATGCCGCGCAGGCGAAGGAATGGGCCTATGTGCCGGAGTTCATTACCATTGATGAGGAGAATGTGAATTATTATGATATGCAGGTAGTGGGAGAGAATATTTACTATCTGTCCTATGACTGGGATGAGGCCACCGGTGTGAGCAGCCAGAGCATCTGTAAATATTCTCTGGCAGACCGGAAAATAACGTCTGTTCCCATCACCTGGCTGGAGGAGGGCGGCAACCAGAGCATTAACAGAGGCAGTTTTGGGGAAGACGGCAGTATGTACGCGGTCATGTATTCCTATAACGAGGATTACAGTGAGGCCAAACAGTCCCTGACGAAATTCGACGGGTCAGGCAAACAGCTCTTTTCCAATGATATGTCGGATCTGGTGGGGGATTCTTATGTAGATACCCTGGCGGTGGACGGAGAGGGACGTCTATACGTCACCGGCGACAGCCAGATATGGCTCTTCGACGCGGAGGGCAACAGACAGGGCACCGTAACCATGAACGGCGGCGGGGATATCTGGATCGATTCCCTGGCCTGCGGCAGGGACGGCAGGATGTATATGGGCTACAGCAATTACGACGGCAATACCAGCTCGTATACTCTGTGCGAGATCGATTTCGACGGTAAGAAGCTGGGGCAGGTCTATGAAGGCGTTCCCAGGAACAACGGTTTTATCGCGGGGACGGAGTATGATTTTCTGCTGACTGACGGTACGGCTCTATACGGTTATGATCTGGCAAAGAAGGAAAAAGAACATCTGTTCGACTGGCTGGACAGCGATATCAACGGCAACAATGTGCGGAAATTCAGCCAGCTTGAGGACGGAAGGATCCTTGCCGTTATTGAGGACTGGGAGAACAATGACAGCGGTATCGCCCTGCTGACGAAGAAGAAGGCTGAGGAAGTGCCCCAGAAGGAGACCATCGTGGTTGCGACCATGGGAGGCTCCTACAGTCTGCAGTCCAGGGCCGTGAAGTTCAACAAGGCCAGCGACAAGTACCATATCTCCGTCAGGGATTATGTGGATTATAATAATTGGACCGAGAATACATGGTCGGACGCCCTGACCAATCTGAACAATGATATAACATCCAGCAACAACTGCCCGGATATGATCGATCTGGCCAATTTGAATATTCCCCAGCTGGTGGCGAAGGATGTGCTGGAGGACTTAAGCCCGTACCTGGAAAAGAGCGGCAGGGTGAACCGCGGCGATTTTGTGGAGAACATATTGGAGGCTTATACCTATGACGGCAGGTTGGTGAGCGTTCCCTCCTATTTCAGCATGCGGACTGTCATCGGCAGCGCTTCCATGGTGGGCAGCGAGGGAGGCTGGACGCTGGAGCAGCTGATCGCTCTGGCAAATGAACATCCGGACGCTGAGCTTTTCGACCGGGTTTCCAAGCTGTCGATCCTGCAGACGGCCATGATGTTCAACGAGGACGCATTCATTAACTGGGAGACGGGAGAATGCAGTTTTGACACGGACGGGTTCAAAAATATACTGGAATTTGTGAACCGCTTCCCCGACGAGGTAAACTGGGAACAGGGAGCGGACTCCGAGCCTGCCAGGATCCAGAACGGCGAAGTCCTTTTGTCCGATGCTTTTATTTACGATTTCAATCAGCTCCAGATGTATAACGAGATCTTCCAGGGTGATTACAATTGTGTAGGCTTCCCTACCGTTGACGGCAGCGGCGGTCATGCGCTTTCCGCCAGCGAGGCTTATGCCATCACCACTAAGTCAGAGAAAAAGGACGGCGCCTGGGAATTCCTGGAGAGCATTCTGGCTGAAGAGGATAACAACCTTTACTACAGCGGATTTCCCACGCTGAAATCCAAACTGGAGAAGATGGCGGAGGAGGCGGTTACACCCGATTATGTTACGGATGAAAACGGGGAGATCATGAAGGACGAAAACGGGGAAGCCATTATCAATGAAGGCGTTTCTTCCGTGGGATATGAGGATGGATGGAGCTACACTTACCGCCTGGCTACCCAGGAGGAGGTAGATAAGGTGATGGAACTGATGGATTTGGCGAAGCCGGTTTCATACAACGGCGACGATGAGATATCGAAGATCATCAATGAGGAGGCGGAGGCTTTCTTCAAGGGTCAGAAATCCGTGGACGAAGTGGCGGGCATTATCCAGAACCGTGTCAACAACTACGTGGGCGAGACCAAATAAGCGATACATCTGAAATGAGGATGAAAATGGGTAAAAAGCTGAAAGAAAGGCGCCGGAAGGCGCCTGTAGCGGAAAATCATATCAGGACCACACGGAGAACACGCAGATTGAAGATAAGCTCGGGGGCGTTCATCGCTCCCAGCTTTGCAGGCGTGATGACATTCTTCATACTGCCCTTTCTGGTGGTCATCTACTATTCGCTGGTAGACAATCCTATCAGCGCGAATTTTGTATTTTTGGACAATTTCAAGAATATTCTGGGCAATGCCTCCTTCAAGACGGCAGTCCGCAACACCTTTACCTTTGCGGCGGTGGCAGTGCCCCTGGCAGTGGTTCTCTCACTCCTGCTGGCTATTGTGCTGGAGACGAAGCTGCCGTTTCGGAGCCAGTTCAGGACCTTTTTCCTGAGTCCCATGATGGTGCCTGTGGCTTCCATCGTCCTGATCTGGCAGGTGCTGTTTCATTACAACGGCGCCATTAATGAAATACTGCTCAAGCTGGGAGGCAGCAGGATTGACTGGATGAAGTCGGACTACGGACTGATAGTCGTTGTTATCCTGTTCCTGTGGAAGAATCTGGGGTATAACATGATCCTGTTCATGGCAGCCCTGGCCAGTATCCCCAAGGATATCCTGGAGGTTGCCAGGCTGGAGAGCGCCACGCCCCTGCAGACTTTCTTCCATATTAAAATACGGTATCTGTCTTCTTCCCTGCTGTTTGTGACGATCATGTCCCTGATCAATTCCTTTAAGATATTCCGGGAAGTTTACCTGTTGACGGGCGATTATCCGTATGACTCCATATATACGCTCCAGCATTTCATGAACAATAAGTTCAGATCTCTGGATTACCAGACATTGTCGGCGGCAGCCATACTGATGTCATTGGTGATGATCGTGATCATCGGAATTCTGTTTATTGCGGAGAATCATTTTGGAAAGGATGTGGAGGGATGAAAAATTGGAGGGAATCCAATTTGAAAAATGCGAGCTTGTCCGGAAACTGGGAAGACCTGGCGGCTCAGGACAGATTGGCGGCCAGACGCAAGAAGCGGGTGCAGACGGCAAAGATCGCTCTGGCTACCATGGTGGCGGCAGCCTTTGCCATTCTCTTCCTGATGCCCATTGTGCTGACTATTACCAATTCCTTTATGGCAGCCTCCGAGATACTGGCGAACTACGGATCCGTATTTGCCACCAATTCCAATGGAGGCAAGGTCTACATAGCGGAGAAGGTGAATCTGAAGTTTATTCCCGATATGGTTTCCTTCAGCCAGTATAATACGGTGTTGTTTAAGAGTCCGGAATATCTGCTGAAGTTCTGGAATTCCGTGATACTGGTGGCGCCCATCGTGATATTTCAGCTGATTGTGGCGACACTGGCGTCTTACGGGTTTGCCAGATATCGGGGAAGAATAAGGGAGATCATCTTTTTTATGTACATTATCCTGATGCTGATGCCCTATCAGGTAACATTGGTGCCAAACTACCTGGTCAGCGACTGGCTGAACCTTCTGGATACCAACTGGGCCATCTGGCTGCCGGGAATCATGTCACCCTTTGCGGTGTTCCTGCTGACCAAGTTCATGCGCAGGATTCCTGAGTCGGTGTTGGAGGCCGCGCAGATAGACGGCGCGGGAGAGTGGCAGATTTACCGGAGAATATGCCTGCCTCTGTGCAGAGGCGCTATATGCTCCGCCGCTATTCTGGTGTTTATTGATTACTGGAATATGGTAGAACAGCCTTTGATCCTGCTCACCGATGCGGAGACGCATCCGCTGTCGGTTTTCCTGAGCAAGATCAATGCAGGGGAAATCGGGCTGGCATTCGCGGTGGCTACGATCTACATGGTGCCCAGCCTTCTGATCTTCCTGTACGGCGAGGAATATCTGGTGGACGGTATCACATATCAGGGCGGTATAAAGGGATAAGCGCGGGCGAACGCAGGTGCGGCGTTCTTTCGGATTGCAGCATGGAGAGATTCGGGATAAATTATTAGTAGGAGAGGTATAGCGATGAACGAGAACGGAAAGAAGAAAAGAGAATGGGTGAAGACGGCAGCGATCATATTTCTGGCCGTGATGCTGGTACTCACTTTTTTCTCCAATACCATTATGAACTATTCTCTGCCGGAGGTGGCGACACAGAATGTAATGTCCGGCACCATTACGGCCAAGATCAGAGGTTCAGGCGTGGTGGAAAGCGGGGATCCATATAATGTGGAGGTGAAAGAATCCAGGAAAGTGGCCAGTGTGGCGGTGAAAGTGGGAGATAACGTGGAGAAGGACCAGGTGCTCATATATCTGGAGGACGAGGAAAGCGATGAGCTGAAAGCGGCCAGGGAAGAACTGGAGAAGGCTCAGGCGGATTACAGGAACGCATTGCTTTCCGTAGAGATCACGTCAGCGGATATACAGGCGGCCAATACGGGAATGTCCACGGACGCATACCGTCAGCAGATCACTGCGGCCCAGAATGCGGTGAGCGGGGCGGAGAATGCGGTGACGGCGGCGAAGAACGAAGTGACTGCGGCGCAAAAAAAAGTGGATGAGATTCAGACCCAGTACGAGGCCGTGGGGAATCAGATTTCCCTTACACCGGAAAACAATGCGGATGTAAGCGCGGAGACGCGAGTCCGGGACGAGGCGAAAGCCGCATGGGATGAGGCAAAACGAATTGAGGCGGACGCGAAGAATGAACTGACGGCAAGACAGAACGAGGTGGCCGATCTGGAAGCGAGGATCAAGCTGGTACAGGATAAGATGCCTGCGCCCACACAGAGTCCCGGGCAGAATCCCGATGACGATCCTTCCGGAGCAGGCGGTTCGGAAACGGCAGCGACGCAGGAGCCTTCTTCCGATCCTGCATCGCAGGAAAGTCTTCCGGAGCCTGCTTCCGAACCTGCATCACAGGGAGCCGGCACGGATCAGGCAGCCACTGCGGAACCTGATGCCGGCCGGACCCTTCCGCAGTCAGATGCGGCAGGGAAGGGAGGACTGAATGAGGTAAGCGAGAATGTGGACATTGCACAGCTTCAGGCTCAGCTGGACGAATTGACCAGACAGCTGAATCTCGCGAAAGAAAATGAGGTCAATGCCCAGAGCGCATATAATAACGCCAGCCTGGAAGCAACCAGGAGGGAAGAAGTGTACAACAGGGCGGAACAGGCTCTGACAGACAAGAAAAACTCCGGAAACACGGAGGGGATCATCAACAACCTGAAGAACCAGCAGAATGCCCTGAATGTCTCGCTGGCCGAGGCCAGGAATGTGCTGACGCAGAAGCAGGCTGAGCTTTCTACCCAGGAGACAATCCTTGCAGACAGGCAGAAGGAGCTTACGGATCTGGCCGCCAGAATCGGCAAGGTGTCGGGACTGGAGACTGCCCAGGAGGCCATCGACAGGGTTCAGAAAAAGGTGGATGAGCTGACGGAAAAAGCCATTGATGCCACGATCAAGGCGCCCATTGCCGGTACTGTCACCGCATTGAATGTAACAGCCGGCAAGAATACGGATGCCAGTACACCTGTGGCCGTACTGCAGCCGGAAGGCAAGGGCTATAACATGAGCTTTTCCGTGACCAATGAACAGGCAAAGCGGCTTTCGGTGGGAGATGTGGCAGATCTGGTCAATGCCTGGAGATATGATGATGTGACGGTGACGCTTTCCAATATCAAGCCGGATCCCAGTGCCCCCGGACAGAAGAAGCTTCTGACCTTTGACATTGCGGGGAACGTGACCGCAGGCCAGACGCTGAACGTATCGGTGGGGGATAAGAGTTCCAACTATGATTATATCGTGCCTAACAGCGCTGTTCGTGAGGACAATAACGGTAAGTTTATCCTGATCGTGGAATCCAAGCCGGGACCTTTGAGCACTCGATATATTGCAAGCCGTGTGGATGTGGAGGTACTGGCAAGTGACGATACGCAGACGGCTGTCAGCGCGGCGCTCTATGGCTATGAATTTGTGATCACAACGTCAACAAAACCCGTGGAAGCGGGCAAGCAGGTCAGGCTGAGTGAAAATAATTGATAGGACAGATAGAAATGAGGTAAGTGATGAAGAAAATAGTATTGGGTATTAGCGGAGGGATTTCCTTCCTGATTTTCCTGATCCTGCTTTTCACTACGAATTATCTGGGCCGGAGTCAGCTTTCGCAGACAGCGGCCGATAGATGGAGCAGTAAAAAGAATGCTTCCCAGGTCAGTTGTTTTTTCTCGGTGGGATCGGGCATTACTGAGGATGATATCATTGACTTCGAGCATACGGTGGACGGCGCGCTGGTGGACGCAAGCGTGGTTCAGGAATCAGAGAATCCCGGCGCCAGGCTGTGGGCGGATGCCTACAGCGCTGACGGCACCGTGACCATTTCCACGGATAAGGCCAGTATTACGGCGGATGCCATCGGAATTGGAGGCGATTTCTTCCTGTTCCATCCGGTAAAGCTTCTCTACGGCGCCTATTTTTCGGGCAATGACCTGATGCAGGATTACTGCGTGATAGATGAGGACGCGGCATGGCAGCTGTTCGGCTCCAATGATGTGGCGGGAATGATGGTCAATATCGGAGGGATACCTCATATTGTGACAGGCGTGGTGGAAAGACCCGACGGCCGTCTGGCGGAAGCGGCGGGACTGGATTCCACTTTGGTGTATGTATCCTGTCAGACACTGAATGAACTGGGGATCAGCCACGGCATCAACCATTATGAGATCGTGATGCCCAATCCTGTTACCGGATTTGCCGTAAACTATATCAGGGAAAAGCTGGGGACAGAGGAAAAGGAGACTGAGATCGTAGAAAATACCACCCGCTATTCTCTTCTTTCCAGGCTGAAGCTTCTGACACAGTTTGGAACACGTTCCATGAACGGCAAGGCGATCATCTATCCCTACTGGGAGAACATTGCCCGGGGATATGAGGATATTCTCGCCCTTCTGACATTGTTCGGGCTCCTGTTTCTTGCCTGGCCGGTGGGACTGGTGCTTGTATTCTTCTGTATCTGGTGGAAGCATAAGGGCTGGACCATGCGGGATGTGAGGCTGAAGCTCATGGATAAGGCGGAGCGATGGGTGGAGAAAAGGCGTGAGAAGCGAAGGAAGAAGAAAAAGGGTGATCGGGGCAACGATGATTTCGAGTATATTGAATTTAGAGATGACAGCTTTACGGATGAACCTGGAGTGAAAAGCCTGCTGAAAAGAAAGAGAAAAGCCCGGAAAGAGAAGGGCAGTAAGCCGGCAGATGAAAAGCGCGGGGCGAGAAAGGAAGAAAAACTGAGGAGAAAGCAGGAGAAGAAGCAGAAAAAAGAGGAGCGCAGAAAGAAGAATGGCAAGACTGGAGGAGAATTGTGAAAAAGATTTGGTTAAAAATGGCAGTGAGCGCGGGCTTGTCCCTGGTCATGGCACTGGGGCTGGCAGGTTGCGGCAATGGCGGAAACAAGATGGAAAATGCAGCTTTGGCAAAAGAGCATGTCTACAAGTTCCAGGAAATCGAGTTACCGGATCTGGGAGGAGATGACTATTCCATCCGCGGTTCCGTGTACAGGGACGGGACGGTCTATCTGATGGCGCAGGTCTATCACTGGTCGGAGGGCAGCGACGACATCGATATGAAGATGCTGACGCTGAAGGATGACGGTTCCGATGTACAGCTGATGGATATTGAGATTCCTGACTGGAGGGCGCAAAGCGAAGGCGGCGGAAATACGGAGCCGGACGACAGCGATGAAGCGGACGGAGGCCAGGAGTCCGGAGCGGAAGGCGAAAGCGGCGGGAATACCGGAGCAGAAGGTGAAAGCGCCGGGAATGCCGGAGCAGAAGGCGAAAGCGCCGGGAATGCCGGAGCAGAAGGCGAAAGCGGCGAGAATGCAGGAGCAGAGGGCGAAGACGGCGAGGAGTCAGGGGAAGAGACCGGAAGCGAAGATGTGATCGAAGACGATATGCCGACAGTCGGCGGTGATATCTATGAGAATTCCTCTTACGGGAATTTCGGCTTTGGTTCTGACGGCATGATTTATGCCCTGCGGAATTATTACTATGAGGACTATTCCAGTGAGGAGTATTCATCTGTCCAGAAGAATTATATCTGCTGCTGGAATCCGGACGGAAGCTTTGCCTGGGAGAAGGAGCTGGAAGGACTTGGATCTGAGGATGAATACATTTATGTAAACACCATGTCCGTGGCTCCGGACGGGACGATGAGCCTGCTCCTGTCAGGGGACAACTCCTATATCATGACAGTGGACGCCCAGGGCAATGTCTCGGATAGAAAGGCGCTGCCGGAGAATGTGAGTAAGATATTTAATAATTATAATTCCATATTGAATAAGGAAGACGGCTCCTTTTTGGTCATATACAACGACGAGTCAGACTTGCAGAAGCAGTATCTTGTTTCTTATGACCCTGTTGCGGGTCAGCTGGGTGAGCCCGGGCTGCTTCCCTCCTCTCTGTCATGGAATGGTTACAATACCATGGTCGCCGGAAAGACATCCGATCTGGTGTACAGCAATTCAAACGGCGTGTACACCTATAATATGGGCGCGGAGGATAGTGTGGAAAAGATGAATTTCATCAATTCCGATCTGAATATAAGCTATTTCAATTCGCTGATAGAAATGGATGAAAATACCTTTATCGGTGTGTTCAACGAAAACTATGGAAACGAAGTACAGGCGGGGATCTTTACTTATGTGGATCCCAAGGATATTCCGGACAAGGCTGTGCTGGTGCTGGCAGGCAACTATGTAGGCAGCGACATGAAGCAGAGGGTAGTGGAATATAACCGCAGCAGTGAGGAATACCGCATTACGATCAAGGAGTATGATTCCTATAACAGCTATGATGATTATCAGGCAGGATATACGCAGCTGAATAATGATATTACCACTGGGAATATGCCGGATATCGTGATCACTTCCGGCCTTCCGGCGGAAAATTATGTGGCGAAGGGGCTTCTGGCGGATATAGGAAAGCTGATAGAAGAGGATGAGGAATTATCCCAGGTGGAATATGTGCAGAATGTGCTTGATGCCTATTCCGTGGATGAAAAATTATATTACGTAATACCGTACTTTAATGTGAGCACCATAATCGGCAAAAAGTCCATTGTAGGTGACAGGACTTCCTGGACCATGGCGGATATGAAGCAGCTGATGGAGACTCTGCCGGAGGGTACCAATATGTTTGGCGAGATGACCCGGGATTCCTTTATGTATACGATGATGGATTTCTGCGGCGCGGATTTCATCGATGTGTCCAACGGAAAATGTAATTTTGATTCTCAGAATTTTATCGATATGATGGAATACGCCAGGACGCTGCCGGAGGAACTGAACGAAGAAGAATATAGCGAAGATTACTGGAGGAATTATGAATCTCAGTATCGTGAGGACCGGACGATTCTGCGGAGCATGTATATCGGAAGCGTGAGCAATGTCAATTACACAGTGAAGGGAAACTTCGGCGAGGAAGTATCCTTTATCGGCTTCCCGACAGAGAGCGGGATGGGGGCTTATGTGCAGGCGGGAGATTCCTATGCCATTTCTGCCCGTTCCGCCAATATTGAGGGGGCATGGGAATTTCTGAGATATTATCTGACGGATGAATACCAGTCCGAACTGAGCTGGGGAATGCCGATTCAGAGGAAGTATTTCATGGAGAAGGCTCAGGAAGCAACCCAGAGACCCTATTATCTGGATGAAAACGGCGAGAAAGTAGAGTATGATGACTACTACTACATCAATGATGAAGAGATCAAACTGGAGCCTATGACCCAGGAAGAGGTGGACGCCGTGGTGGATTACATTTTGTCTGTAAATAAATGCTATTACGGAAATACGGATATCGCAAATATTGTCAGTGAGGAGACAGCTCCTTATTTCACAGGACAGAAGAGCGCTGAGGAGGTTGCAAAGATTATCCAGAGCAGGGCGCAGATCTATGTGGACGAGAGGCGCTGACAAAGGTTATCTCACGTTTTCGTCCCAGAGAGGGTTTGAACTCTCATATTTTTCCTGCACGTCGAATGGAACTGCAGTCATATGATATAACGAAAGGCCGCCAGCCGTATTCCTGTCCTGGCCTGGACAGGATGGAAAATCTGGCGGCCTTTCGTCTACTCTCCGCTGCTCTGTATTTTGTCTGGCGGCTGGTGTGCTGCCTGCTGTGGCCGGAAAGAGTATGGCTGATTTATTAAGGAAGTGTCCGCAGATAACCGCTGCGGTTTAGGGCCGTTTCCTTTGTGTTTATGGGGTTTTTCCTGAAGAAGTGGCAGCAGTTATTTTCCGACAATTCCTATGATAATGTGACAGGGATTCCCAGTTTGCGCATATGATTTTCCAGGCTGAGCTCCTGCCCGTGTTCACGGAGCCATTTTCTGCATTCTTTGTATTCCGGCATCACGGAGGCAACCATGTTCCAGAAATTTTTGGAATGGTCCATGTGGGTCAGGTGGCAGAGCTCATGGACTACCACATAATCAAGGATCACCGGAGGCGCGAAGATCAGGCGGTAATTAAAAGACAGTGTTCCCCTGGAGGAGCAGCTTCCCCAGCGGGTCTTCTGGTCCCGGACGGTGATGGAGGTGTAATTTCCGCCCGTTATCCGGTGAAAATAGGCCACCCGGCTTTCGAACTGCTGCCGGGCGGCATTGCGGTATCTTTTTTCCAGGGCTTCCAGACGCCTGATCTCGGCTTCCGTCAGGCAGCGGGATTTTTGCGGTTTCATGCGGGAACATCCTTTCTGTCAATTCCTGAGAGTACTGCATGCCATAGGAGCTGGCATCTGTTTCGTTATTCAGGCAGTCAAATGCGGCATTGCCTGTCACCTTCCCATTCGCTTCTGGTATCAGAGGATATCAGACCATTTGCTTGTCTACTTCAATCACTGCGAAATAATTGGGATTGTCTTTTTGGATGCTTTCCTGAATCAGTGCAACCAGTTCTGCGTCTGACAGGGAGAAGCCGTAGGGGGTTACCACATCGAAAATCAGGTTGGTGTGGGTAGGGCCTGCGACAATCCGGAAGTCGTGCATGGTAAGAGTCCCGCTGATTTCCTTCAGATATTCTTTTACAAGGGCTTTCAGCCGGACGGTTTCCTCATCCCCAACGCAGACCGGATCCATGTGGATTACCGCATGGCAGTTCAGTATATCACGCAGCTCGTGTTCGATGATATCGATTTTGTCATGGAGTGCAAGGAAATTCCCGTCAGCGGGCACCTCGGCATGAAGGGAGATCAGGATACGGCCGGGCCCGTAATTATGTACGATCAGATCGTGGATTCCAAGGATTTCCTCATGGGACATGACGATATCATTGATCTGATTGACGAATTCCGGGTCGGGAGCCTGGCCAAGCAGAGGGCTGATGGTGTCCCTTGCGGCGGTATAGCCCGCATAGCAGATAAACAGGCCTACCAGCATACCGCACCAGCCGTCTATGGCTATGTTCGCATAGTGCCCGATCAGCGTGGCGGCCAGTACGGCGGAGGTGGCGACGGTGTCGCTTAAGGAGTCGGCGGCGGTGGCGGCCATGGCGGCGGAATCCAGCTTTTTGCTCAGCTGCCGGTTGTACAGGAACATATAGCATTTTACCAGGATGGATGCCGGCAGTATCATAATTGCTGCTGGTGAGAAGTCGGGCATCTCTGGCTGGAGAATTTTGGCAAAGGAGCTTTTGAGGAGCTCTGCCCCCATCAGGAGGATGATGACGGATACCAGCAGACCGGATATGTATTCGATACGCCCGTGCCCGAAAGGGTGGTGGGGGTCCGGCTTCTGCCCCGCCATTTTAAAGCCGATCAGCGTGATGATGGACGAACCGGCGTCCGACAGGTTGTTGAAAGCGTCTGCGGTGATGGCGATGGAATTGCTGACGGAGCCGGCAGCAAATTTACCTGCAAAAAGGCACAGGTTCAGGAAAATGCCGACTGCCCCGCACAGGATACCGTAAGCCTGCCGCACGGAAGGATTTTTGATGTCGTCCGTTTTTTTGATAAAAAGTTTTGCCAGTAATGTTACCATGGTAAAAGTCCTTTTTACTTTATTTTGTGATTCTCTTAAGTATAGCAACGGCGCAGCGAAAAAGCAAGCGGGATTTTGGTTTTTCGATTTTTCGATTTTTGCCTAAGTTCCGGGACAGAAGTATTGCAAGTCTGCATTTTTCAGTGTATAATTCTAAAAGAAAGCAAGCTGATTGCAGCAGATCCGAAATAAAAAAGAAAGCATCCGCGCCATGTCCGCTGTGGGCAGCGTGTGAGGATGCGCAGGGAGAGAAGATATGAGCAAGAAACCGGTAGTATTAATGATCCTGGATGGCTACGGCCTGAATGAGAAGAAAGAGGGCAATGCGGTGGCATTGGCAGATACCCCCGTGATGGACAGGCTGATGGCGGAGTATCCTTTTGTGAGAGGCAATGCCAGCGGCATGGCAGTGGGGCTTCCCGACGGACAGATGGGGAATTCTGAGGTAGGACATCTGAATATGGGCGCAGGCCGTATTGTATATCAGGAGCTTACCAGGATCACCAAGGAGATTCAGGACGGGACCTTCTTTGAGAATCCGGCGCTGTTAAAGGCAGTGGAGAATTGTAAGAAGAACAACAGTTCCCTTCACCTGATGGGACTGTTGTCCGACGGCGGTGTACACAGCCACAATACCCATCTGTACGGCCTGTTGGAACTGGCGAAGAGGAACGGCCTGGAGAAGGTGTATGTACACTGCTTCCTGGACGGGCGCGACACGCCGCCTTCCAGCGGAAAGGAATATGCAGAGGCGTTGGCAACAGAGATGGAGAAAATCAGTGTTGGCAAGATTGCGTCTGTAATGGGACGTTATTATGTAATGGACAGGGACAATAACTATGACCGTGTGAAGCTGGCCTACGATGCCATGACAAAGGGAGAGGGGCTGACTGCAAAATGCGGTATCTGCGGCATTCAGGAGTCCTATGACAGGGGAGAGACGGATGAGTTTGTGAAGCCCACTCTGGCAATGGAGGATGGAAAGCCGGTTGCAACCGTGCAGAACGGAGATTCCATTATCTTTTTCAATTTCCGTCCGGACAGGGCCAGAGAGATTACCAGAGCCTTCTGTGACGATGATTTCAAGGGATTTGACAGAGGCGGGAGGCTGGACATCACTTATGTATGTTTCTCCGACTATGACCCCACCATCCCCAACAAGGATGTGGCATTCCACAAGGTATCTGTCACCAATACCTTCGGCGAGTGGCTGGCTGCAAACGGCATGAAGCAGGCCCGCATCGCCGAGACAGAGAAATATGCCCATGTGACATTCTTCTTTAACGGCGGAGTGGAGGAACCCAATGAGGGCGAGGACAGAGTTCTGGTGAATTCGCCCAAGGATGTGGCGACCTATGATCTGAAGCCCCAGATGAGCGCCTATGAAGTGTGTGATAAGCTTTGTGAGGCCATTCGCTCCGACAAATATGACGTGATCATTATCAATTTTGCAAATCCTGATATGGTGGGCCATACCGGCGTGCTGGATGCGGCTGTGAAGGCGGTTGAAGCGGTTGACGAATGTGTGGGCAGGGCAGTGGAAGCCATAAAGGAAGTGGACGGTGCCATGTTTATCTGTGCCGATCATGGCAATGCGGAGATGCTGGTGGACTATGAGACAGGAGAGCCTTTTACCGCCCATACTACGAATCAGGTGCCCTTTATCCTGGTGAATTACGACGAGGCTTATACACTCAGAGAGGACGGATGCCTGGCTGACATTATTCCTACTCTGATTCAGATCATGGGCAGGGAGCAGCCGGTGGAGATGACAGGCAAGTCATTGTTGGTCAGGAAATAAATTTTAGGCGAACAGGCCCGGACTGGAAAGAAAAGAGGAACAGAAGAATGCAGAAGGAACCATGGATTGTAGAGATACTACGGTTTGTGGTTCCTTTTTCGCGTGTTGTTTATACTGTCCGGAACTTGAGGATATGGCATCGTATGACCATATTCTGCTTTTATCTGCATTTTATTCATTTCATAGAAGCTTGACGGATACAGGAAGGAACCTTTATAATGATTTTAATAAACAGAAGGAGGCATGTATGGCAAAGGTGACATTAGGAAAAACAGGCATTACAGTAGAGAAGAATTCCTTCGGGGCGCTGCCCATCCAGCGGATTTCTACAGAGGAGGCAGTGAAGCTTCTGCGCAGGGCGTATAGCCACGGAGTGACTTTCTACGACACGGCGCGGTGGTATACCGACAGCGAGGAGAAGCTGGGGGAAGCGTTTGACGGCATGCGGGAGAAGGTGTTTATAGCCACCAAGACCGGCGCCGCTGATGCGGAGGGATTCTGGAAGGATTTACATACTTCCCTGAACAATCTGCGGACGGATTACGTAGACATTTACCAGTTTCACAATCCGGCATTCTGTCCCAGACCTAAGGACGGCAGCGGCCTCTATGAAGCCATGCTTGAGGCGAAGGAGAAAGGTATGGTGCGTCACATCGGCATTACGAACCACCGTCTGAATGTAGCCGACGAAGCGATAGAAAGCGGGCTGTATGAGACGCTGCAGTTCCCCTTCTGCTACCTGGCCACAGAGAAAGATATAGAGCTGGTTGAAAAATGCAAAGAGGCAGGAATGGGATTCATTGCCATGAAAGCACTGTCGGGAGGACTGATTACCAATTCCGCTGCCGCTTACGCATTCCTTGCGCAGTACGACAATGTGCTTCCTATATGGGGTGTGCAGAGGGAAGAAGAACTGGATGAGTTCCTGTCCTACATTGACAACCCGCCGGAAATGACACAGGAGCTTTCCGAAGTGATTGCAAAGGACAGGGAAGAACTCCTGGGAGACTTCTGCCGCGGCTGCGGTTACTGCATGCCCTGTCCGGTGGGAATCGAGATTAACAACTGCGCCCGCATGAGCCTGCTGATTCGCCGCTCGCCCTCCGCTGCACAGCTGACACCTCAGGCGCAGGAGAAGATGAAGAAGATTGAGAACTGTCTCCATTGCGGAAAATGTAAGTCAAAATGCCCGTATGGTCTGGATACTCCGACGTTGCTGGAGAAGAATTATAAGGATTACTGTGAGATTCTGGCGGGGAAGCCGTACTAAGGAAGTGTCACGAAATAAATTCGCAGGAAATCCCTCTTGCCAAATGCGATGAAATATGGTATTTTATTTTCCCCGTCTGAGGAAACGGGTTCAGTGCGGTTAAGCCGGCAGTTCTGGAACGGGAGAGGCTTTGGTGCATGCGGAATGGATGGATGAAAAGGGTATGAAGACGAAAGACGGTACGGAGAAGAGATTCAGAAAGCATTAAGAAGGCAGGCCATATTGTGGGGATACATCACATGATATGGCCTGCTTTTTTCGTAGGAACTGGAATAATATGAGGGATTACTGCGTGTGTATATAAAAGGGGGAGCGGAAAAAAAGGGAGCACTGTAAAGGTACATATGGAACTGAAATAGGAGAACAATATGGGAAATGTATATGGCTATGTGCGCGTAAGCACAAGTGAGCAGAACGAGGACCGGCAGCTGATCGCCATGAATACGGTACAGGTGCCGGAAAGAAATATCTATATGGACAAGCAGTCAGGCAAGGACTTCAAACGTCCCATGTATATGCGCATGCTGAAACGCCTGAAGCAGGACGATGTGTTGTATATCAAGAGCATTGACCGCCTGGGAAGAGACTATGAGGAGGTTCTGGAGCAGTGGCGGATGCTGACAAAGGAGAAAAAGGTGGATATCGTGGTGCTGGATATGCCTCTGCTGGATACCAGAAGAGGGAGGGATCTTATGGGAACCTTTTTAAGCGATATCGTGCTGCAGGTGCTGTCCTTTGTGGCGGAAAACGAGCGTAAAAATATCAGGGAACGGCAAAAAGAAGGCATCGAGGCGGCGCGGCGGCGCGGGGTCAGGTTTGGCAGGCCTGCCAAACCTGTGCCGGAGAACTTTGAACAGGCCTGCGGGAAATGGGAGGCAGGGGAAATTACCGGAAGGGAAGCGGCCATGGAATGCAATATGCCTTTTTCCTCCTTTTACAGAAAGGCAGGAGACAGGTCAAAGCAACAGTCATGAACCGGATATCTGCCGTCAGGTATCTTCATGAGCGCATTCACTCGCAGTTCCTTATCTTACATTCGCAGAAGCGCGCGCCCGTTATCCATTCACATGGGCAGATCTTTTCTGTCGTGAGCATACATGATCATTCCTCGTCCTCTTCATTTTCAGAAACTGTTCTTACCGCAATCCCGTTTACCAATATACTGCCGTCCAGAGCGATCACCAGGCATTCCCTGCCGTCGATGGTGCGTGTCTCGATCAGGTCAGTGCGGTCAGGGCTTACCTTGATGACCACATCCGGGGTCTTGACTTCGAAGCTTCTGGTGTTCATGACATTGCTCATGAGCAGGGAAGCATTTTCACCGGCGGTCTCATCATAGTGTCTGTCAAATTCAGATAATTTTTCATTGGCTACGCCGCTGTCCGCCAGGATGGTTTTGACTTCGTTTTTATCCAGGACCACAGGTTCCGGGGCTTCTTTGTGTTCCTCAGCCAGTTCCGTGAACCTGTCATGGATATTTTTTACCATCTCTATACCGCAGTCCTCCCCCAGAGTGTCCTCGATCAGGGACTGGAAGGTCTCTTTCTGGCTCTCAGCGGACATGGGAAGAGGACAGCCCAGAAGCTGTTCCACAAATGCTTCCCGCAGTTCCTCCGGGTTTTTGGAATAATAGAGGACACTGTGGATATCCGTTCCTCTGTCGTTAAAAGCGGGAAACAGGAAGCCCGTCTCCGGCAGGGAAACCACCCAGTCGCGGTTGCGGTTATGGAAAGTGTTTTCCTCCGCGTCATAGCTTAATCCCGGCTTAGACAGTTCCACAGGGCAGATACAGGACAATATGTATTCATAGATCTCGTCGGAGGCGTCGTCCATATCGATGCCGTCTGTAGTGCGCCCCGGCACATCGTAGACGTCATGTACGATCAGGATCAGATAGTTGCCTACGTATTCATAGTTTTCGATTATCCTGTCATAATACTCTTCCAGCAGGGCTTCGTCCTTCAGCTTGCTGTCCTTGAGACGCATCAGGAATTCGTGGGTATTGGAAGGAGCATCGGGGCCTGCGGCATCCGGAAGGGCGGCATGGGGAAGGATACTGCCGGATTCCGCAGTATCCGGAAGCGAGTCGTCGGTGGCGGCAGTATCCGGAAGCGAGCTGTCGGTGACGGCAGTATCTGAAAGAGAGCCGTCGGATTCCGAAGTATCCGAAAGCGGGCCGCCTTCGGCGGCAGCATCCGGGGAAATCTTTGAGCTGCCCTTTTCAGGGGCTGTCATTCCGGCCATCTCAAGCGCCAGCGGGAAGTCCAGCGTCAGCAGATTTTTCCCAAGGGTGCCGGACAGTACTTTTCTCAGGATTTCAAAATACTTGAACATTTCTTCTTCCGGAAGTGCCAGAAATGCCTGTTTCAGTTCCGCTTTTTTGTTTTTCTCTCCGTCCACATAACAGCCGCAGATGCGGGTGATGGAGCAGTTTCGCGGGGTAAAGAGCTTTTTGATCTCGGATATGTCCTGTTTTGTCATGGTTTACCTCATATTATACTTCCGCAGGCAGTGTCAGGCCGCGCATGATGGACAGCCGGAGGATGCCTTTAGGATATTCAGATTTTTCGTAGTTTCAGTATATACTAAAATTTATGGATGGGCAAGTACATAAATGGCTTGTGGTCAGGGAATTCTTGTGTTACTATTATTTATACCGGCGATCATAGAAACTTGCCATGCACCCCGACTCACGAGCGAAAGATGCCGGGGACATTGCGGCAAAGTTTATTGCCCGTGAGTATATGATCATAAAAACAATGGAAAACCGTGAGCGAACGGCAGCAGTAAGATACCATGCCTGTACGAAACCGGCGAAAAAGCGGCGGAGAATGGCCGGGCGGATTTTGATTTTAATTATGGAAAGAACAGGGAGCGTTATGCGGAATTTTGGAAAGAGACAGCTCGGCCTGCTCGCGGCGGCCATGCTCGCCGTGACCCTGACGGGCTGCGGCGGAGAAGGAGAGCGGACCCAGGGAGCCATGGAGCTGATACAGAACCTGGATTACAGAGGGGCGCTGGAGCAGCTGAACCTGGCGGAGGAAAACGGTGAAAATGCCAGGCTGGTCAATCGGGCCAGAGGCATTGCATGCATGGGGCTTACGGATTATGAACAGGCGGCGGCTTATTTTGAAGCGGCGCTTGCAGGCAGCAACGGGCTGGTGCAGAATGTGGATTTTGATCTGAATTTCTATCTGGCGGCAGCTTATACCAAGAGTGGCAGGAACATTGAGGCAGAGAGCATCTATGACGCGATACTGGCGCTGCGGCCCGGTGCGGAGGATGCTTATTTCCTGCGGGGAAATGTGAGGCTGGCGCTGAACAATTACGAGGGGGCAAAGGCGGATTTCGATAAAGTCATCTCCATGGACACCCATAATTATGACAGATTGATCGAAATATATGAAGTCCTTGACTATTATGGCTATGGGGGAGACGGGCAGGCTTATCTGAGGACGGCGCTGGAGTCCGGAGACAAGGAGATGGATAAGTATGCCAGCGGCCGTATATACTACTATCTGGGAGAGTACCAGAATGCCTGTCTTGATCTGGAAGAGGCGAGGGAAAAGGGCGGTGTGGAGAGTTATCTGTATCTGGGCAGGGCGTATGAAGCCACGGGAGATTACAATTATGCTGCCAATGTCTACAACAGCTATCTGGAGAAATATGAGGGCAATGCCGAAATGTACAATCAGCTGGGGCTCTGCGAGATGACAAGGGGAGAGTACGGCAAGGCGCTGGAGGCGTTCCAGGCGGGCATGCAGCTGGAAAATACAACCATGATGCAGACATTGGCATTTAATGAGATCGTGGCTTATGAGAGGCTTGGGGAGTATGCACAGGCGTATATCCTGATGGGAAACTATCTGAACAACTATCCCGATGATCAGCAAGCCAGAAGGGAATATGAATTTCTGTCTACCAGATAGAGAAAATGTAAAAAGCACCGGAGAGATCCGGTGCTTTTCCTGTTTTGGCTGCCAGAAGCTGTTTAAGCTACAACTGTAACGTTGGTAGCACGGATTTTGCTGCTGTTCTGAGGATCGCACTCGGTATCGAAAGTAACCTTCTGGCCTTCCTCAAGAGACTTGAAACCGTCTGCATTGATAGCAGAGAAATGTACGAATACTTCCTCTCCGGTGGCATCATTTGTGATGAAACCGTAACCCTTCTGTGCATTAAACCATTTTACTGTACCGTTGTTCATTTTGGTACCTCCTTTATATAATTTGTAAGGTTAATAGAATTCTAAACCACGGGCAAAAAAATACACATCTCTGTAAACCAACATTAAAAGTAACTGTGACTTACAAAAACATGTGAGTTCAATGACTTTCATTTAGAATACGGTTGCAGTATAACACTTCCTTGTGAGATATGTCAACCCTATTTTTTAAAAATATGTATATCATTTTCTAAAAAGGGAAAACTTGGGTTGAACGGAAATAAAAAACAAGGAGGTATTTTCTGATGTTATTGGGCGTAATGTGGATGATGACAGCACTGGTGACAGGCTTTATGGTGGGAAGGATCTCCATGTACGGTATGTGGGAAAGTGAAGAAGAGCAGGAGAACAGGGATCCGGAAGGAGACGGGCGGCTCAGGATATGGAGAAGAAGGGGGCATTATCCGGAGGCAGACAGAGTAATCTGGAGCGTGGGAAGCCCTGTATCCGGAGAAATAGTCGCTCAGGAGGAGGGAGAGCATCCGACAGTAATCATCTATCCTGATACGGACAGACTGTATGCTCCCGTCAGCGGAAAGATCAGCAGATTGTTTCCCATGGGAAATTCCTTTTGTTTTACCACGGAGTTCGGAACCGAACTGTATATTCAGGCGGGAGCTGTGGATGACGATATGCTGGCGCGTTATTACCGGCCCAGGATAATCCGCAATGAAGTGGTGGAGAAGGGAAAGCTGCTTCTGGAATTTGACAGGAAAGGGCTGGAGGCGGAAGGGGCTTCTGTGGAGGTATCCGTCTGCGTGGACAGTACATTCTATGGAGGTGAGGTCCGGATAGCGGCGGGAGAGCATGTGAAGGTGGGAGAGGAACTTCTGCAGATCCAGGAGCCTTCCGGCCAGGCGGCTGTGTCGACTGTGTGAGCGCTTTAGCGGATCGCGGGAGGGCTAAGAAAATCTGATAGAAACAGGGGTCTTTATAAAAACATCTTGACAAATACCCTGTGGGGGTATATTCTGTAGATACAGAAGATACCCCCACAGGGTATTTTGCTGAAAGCCGGAACGGAATCAGGCAAAGCCGGCAAGGAAAATATGGAAAGGATAGAAAGATTATGGATGGAAATAATACAAAGAACATATCTGAAAAGACGGAAGAGGAACAGTCCTGCTGCTGTCATCAGAAAGCCACGCCAAGGGGACAGGAGGAACTGAAAGCGCTGAAGAATCGCCTGAACCGGATCACGGGGCAGTTAAACGGCATAGGTAAGATGCTGGATGAGAATCGGTACTGCGGGGATATCCTGATACAGGTAGCGGCAGTTGAGAGCGCGTTGCAGTCTCTTGCTTACCGGCTCCTGCAGGAACATATGGAAAGTTGTGTGGTGGAAGAGGTTATGAAAGGAAATCTGTCAGTGATAGAGGAAACGATTGAGCTGGTGAAAAAGCTGAAATGAAAAAGCTGAAATGAAAAGCCGGGAAAGGAAGTTTTATATTATGAAGAAACGGTATCACATATCAGGAATGACCTGTTCCGCATGTTCTTCCCATGTGGAAAAAGCGGTGGGAAAACTGGAAGGTGTGGAAACGGTTTCCGTGAATCTGCTGACGGAGACCATGGAAGTCAGCAGCGACGAGGAAAAGGCAGGTGTGGAGGAAATCGTGGCAGCGGTGGAGAAAGCAGGGTACGGCGCGTCCCTGCTCAGTGGCGGCGCCCCTGGGAAGGGCGGCAGCGGGGCGGAATCCGGTTCCCGGTCCTGCAGTCTGACAGGGGCAGCCGGTTCCGGTTCGGACAGAGGAAGCGTACAGAAGAAAGCGCAGGAGGAAGCCAGGGCCATGAAATGGAGGCTTTGCATCTCCATTGCGTTTCTCCTGCCGCTGATGTATGTGGCCATGTACCATATGTACAATGAATGGTTCGGGATTCCGATTCCGGGCTTTATACATCGATATTTCCATGGAAATGAGAATGCAATGACCTTTGCCATGACGCAGCTTCTTCTGTTGCTGCCCATCGTGTACATGAACCGGAAGTTTTTTTCCGTGGGATTTAAGACTCTGCGGCATCTCAGTCCCAACATGGACAGTCTGATAGCTCTGGGTGCTTCCGCGGCAATCGTGTATGGTATTTTTGCCATGTATCGTATCAGCTTCGGGCTGGGGCACGGGGATATGGCGGTGGTGGAGCAGTATTCCCATGACCTGTATTTTGAGTCTGCGGGCATGATACTGACTCTGATTACGGTGGGAAAGTATCTGGAGAGCCGTTCCAAGGGCAGGACCAGCGAAGCGATTACGAAGCTGATGGACCTGTCTCCGAAGACCGCCATATTGCTGGAGGAGGACGGCAGGGAGGTGGAGGTTCCCACCGAGGAGCTTCGTGCCGGGGATATTTTCCTGGTAAAGCCGGGAAGCCTGGTGCCTGCGGACGGAACCGTGGTGGAGGGGTCTTCCAGCGTGGACGAAGCCGCCATCACGGGAGAGAGCGTGCCTGTGGAGAAGCAGGCGGGCGACAGGGTGGTATCCGCCACCGTGAACAAGGCGGGGTTCTTAAAATGCAGGGCCGACAGGGTAGGGGAGGATACCACGCTGTCCCAGATCATCCGCCTTGTGGAGGAAGCCAGCGCGAGCAAGGCTCCCATTGCCCAGCTTGCGGATAAAGTAGCGGGTGTATTCGTCCCTGTAGTCATCTGTATCGCGCTGGTCACGCTGGCAGTGTGGCTTCTGGCGGGAGCGGGAGCGGAATTTGCCATTTCCACGGCGATTGCGGTGCTGGTGATATCCTGTCCCTGCGCCCTGGGGCTGGCAACGCCTGTGGCGATTATGGTGGGCACCGGCGTGGGGGCGGGGCACGGCATCCTGATCAAATCCGGCGAGGCGCTTCAGCAGGCCCGCGAAGTGGACACCGTAGTCATGGATAAGACAGGAACCATCACGGCGGGCAGGCTGAAATGCATGGAGGTAAGTGTCTGTGTGCAGGATATGTCTGTCAATACCTTTGTGCAGATTGCGGCGGCGCTGGAGAAGAAGAGCGAACATCCCCTGGCGGAGGCTGTGGTGGAACATGCCGCATCCATGAAGCTGCATGTCCCGGAGGTCAGGGATTTTAAGGCGGTTTTCGGCAGGGGTGTGGAAGGTGTGCTGGCGGAGGACATCACGCCGCAGCTTATGGTACCGGAGAGTGACGGACCGGTGTCCGTGGCGAGTCTTTCTCCGGAGGGAGTATCTGCGGGGAAAGCGCCCGGGAACCGAAGCGGAAATGGCGGCGCTTATGCGGGAAGCGCTGATACGCGTGGGGAAGCCAGCCAGGGAAGCCCGGACATTTCAACGGGAACCCGGACTGCCGTGCCTGGCCGCCGGGATGCAGGGGCGAAATCCGGCTCCAGGTATTTTGTGGGCAACCAGGCTTATCTGGAAGAAAAGGGAATCGTGACAGACGCTGTGGTGCAGCAGGGGATTGCGGCCCTTGCGGACGAGGGCATGACGCCGCTTCTGATGGCGGAGGAAGGACGGTTCTTAGGCATTATCGGCGTGGCGGATGAAATAAAGGATACTTCCAGGGAAGCCATCCGCAAATTTAAGGAGATGGGCATTCATGTGGTGATGCTCACAGGGGATAACAGAAGGACGGCGGAGGCCGTGAGAAAGCGTCTGGATATTGAGGAAGTGGTGGCGGAAGTTCTGCCCCAGGATAAGGAGAAGAAGGTCAGCGGGCTGAAGGCCGAGGGGCATAAAGTGGCCATGATCGGTGACGGAATTAATGATGCGCCTGCCCTTGCCGCCGCCGATGTGGGCATGGCCATCGGCGCCGGGACGGATGTGGCCATGGAGAGCGCGGATATTATTCTGATGAAGAGCGATCTCCGTGATGCCGTTACGGCAGTACGGCTAAGCCGCATGGTTATCCGCAATATCAAGCAAAATTTGTTCTGGGCGTTTTTTTATAACGCAATAGGTATTCCATTAGCGGCCGGAGTGTGGTATCCTATATTTGGAATTAAATTGAATCCCATGTTCGGAGCTGCCGCAATGAGTCTGAGCAGTGTCTTCGTTGTGGGCAATGCCCTGAGGCTTAAGGGATTTAAGAGCGGATTCCGGACCGGGAGGAAACCTGCCGGGGCGTCAGAGGAGCGGGACAGAATGCCGCTGCAGCAGACGTCAGGGGAGTCATGCGGAAGCATATTGCAGCAGACGTCGGAGGAGTCATGCGGAAGCACATCGCAGCAGACATCGGAGGAGTCATGCGGAAGCACACCGCAGCAGGCATCAGGGGAGTCGTGCGGAAGCACATTGCAGCAGACGTCAGCGCAGGGCATGGGGATTCCGGGTACTGCGTGGATACAGGATGACCCTGAAGAGAAAGGGATTTCAGGGAACCGTGCTGCCGCAGATGATATGAATAAGGCAGTGAACGGATCGGAAAATGGAAAAGGCAGAGCGGAAGAGCCTGCGGAAAGGAAGAAGATTATGACAAAAGTAATGACAATTGAGGGAATGATGTGCGGGCACTGCACAGGCAGGGTACAGAAGGCGCTGGAGGCTGTGGAAGGCGTAAGCAGCGTTGCCATGAGTCTGGAAGAGAAGACTGCTTCTGTGGATATGGGGGCGGAAGTCCCGGATGAAGTGCTGACGGCAGCTGTTGCGGATGCCGGCTATGAGGTGAGGGGGATTTCGGTGAAATAATGGACTGACGGAGTCAGTGATTGGGTATATGCCGGCAATGTTTGTCTGCGTGAGTATATATTCCGGGAAGAAATGAGAGGAACAAATGAAAAGCAGATTATATTATATCCTGTTAGTCGCCTATTTCGTCATGGTGGCGTTTGTGTTGTATGTCAACGGTGTATTTACCGGGAATGTGGCCTCGGTCAGCAATCTGATGATCAACGGCATATTCCTGGGCATCATAGGAGTCCTGTTCATCATTTCCATCGCCAGTTTCTTAAGGCTGAACCGCCTCACGGATGAGCTGGAGGATGCGTCGGGTGATCTGCTGGCGGGATACAAGGAGGCCGGAAATAAGAATGTCTGGCCCTCCCTCCAGGATCACAAGGGTTTTTTCGAGGAGAAGAATTTGAAGGAAGCCTTTGCCAAGTTCCGCGCCCGGGTGAAGAGCAGGAACTCCTGCGAGATCGAGGACTTTATCAACGAGGAACTTCTGGAGAAAGTTGGACGCAATTATTACAATTCCGGCATTTCCGGGACCATGACGGGACTGGGGATACTGGGTACCTTTATCGGTCTGTCCCTGGGGCTGGGTTCGTTCAGCGGGGATGATATCTATACCATTTCCGATAATGTGGGGCCGTTACTGTCCGGCATGAAGGTGGCGTTCCATACCTCGGTGTACGGTATTATATTTTCTCTGATATTTAATTTCGTATACCGCAGCATTATGGCCGATGCCTATGAGAAGCTGGATTACTTCTTAAGCGTTTTCCGGCAGTGTGCCATGCCGCCAAATGGAAGCAGCGATGCGAATGCGGCTGCCATGCTGGTGTATCAGGCAAATCTGGCGGATTATATGAAGCAGATTCTGGAACTGGCGAAAGGGGACTCCCGGGAGCAGGTGAAAAGCCTGGAGCAGATGTCCCGGGCGTTCGTGGAGCAGCTGCAGTCCGCCATGAATACGGAATTCAAAGAATTGGGTACCACCCTGAAACTGGCAGCCCAGTCCCAGACAGCCAATGCGGAGAGCAACAGGGTTCTGCTGGATGCGGTAAATACCTTGTCTGAGTCCGGCCGCAGCCTGCAGGAGACCATGAGCCATATGATGGAGCGTCAGGAAATGTTCGCGGAAGAGCTGAAAAACCAGCGCCAGGAGCTTGTTTCGTCCTGCGAAGAAATCAGCCGCGACGTGAGCGCCCGGCTTCATACCTTTGAGCAGATGAGGGGTATCTATGAGAACAAAACTTAAGAGAAGAAACAGGGAGGCATTCGGAGAGCACAGTTACTGGCAGTCCTACTCGGATATGATGGCGGCCCTGCTGCTGATTTTTGTGCTGATTATTGCCATTACCCTTGCCATTTATAAACAGAAGACAGTGGATCTGGAGCAGTCCCAGAACAGTCTCGGGGTGGCCAGGCAGGAACTGGAGGATGCCAGGAAAGACCTGGAGGACGCAAGGGCGGATCTGGAGGAATACAGGGCAGCCATCGAGGAATCCAACAGAGAGCTGGAAAGCTCCCTGGCGGAGCTGCAGCAGGCTTACGCAAATGCGGCGCTGACCCAGGACGAACTGAATAAGGCGTACCTGGAGATCGAGAATGCCAGGAACGAACTGACATCCACCAAACAGGAGCTGGAGAATATCGTGGGGATTAGGACGGATATTATCGGTGCTCTGCAGAGCGCCTTTAACAATTCCACCATGAGCGTGGACGCCCAGACAGGTTCCATCACCTTTTCCTCCGATGTGCTCTTTCCCTACGGCAGCGCGGCTTTGTCCGCAGCCAGTCAGAGCACGCTGCGGACCATCATTCCCATGTACCTGGATGTGCTGCTGCAGGATAATTTCCGGGATTACATTGCGGAGATCATCATAGAAGGGCATACCGACACAGACGGCAGCTATGAGATGAATATGGAATTGTCCCATGGACGGGCCTATTCCGTGGCGAAGTTCTGCCTGGATTCACGAAACGGTTTGACGGAGGACGAAATAGAGCAGCTTAAGGGTATGCTTACCGTGAACGGCCGCTCTTACAGCAATCCCATCTATGTGAAAGATGCCTTCGGAAGAGTCACTGACGAAATTGATATGGAAGCCTCCCGGCGGGTGGAGATCAAATTCCGGCTGAAGGAAGACGAGATGATCGAGAAGATTTCGCAGGTGCTGAATCAGTGACGGCAATGTCGTTTCGCAGTTGAAAGAAATAAGTGAAAATTTCGGGCAGAGCATTTTTATGTTCTGCCTGAAATAATATGCGGCGGAAATTACCGGCAGGAGGAATAGAAGAAGGTAAAGGTCCGGCTAATGTGATGGCTCCGGATGATGAAATACGTTATCAGGCGGATATGTTTCATTGTTCTTTGATAGAATGTTTATATTTTGTTTATTGATTTCCATACAAAATATGTTATATTAGTTATAGAACAAACGAAGGAAAGACGGGTCAGCCTGAGGGGTTATCTGAATCTGTACCCGCGAGAGCATAATATAACAAGGAGGTATCCTATGAACATACAGAAGTTTACACAGAAATCCATGCAGGCCGTGGAAGGCAGCGAGAAGCTTGCCTATGAATACGGCAATCAGGAGATAGAACAGGAGCATCTCTTATACAGTCTGCTTACAGTGGAAGACAGCCTGATTCTGAAGCTGATAGAGAAGATGGAGATTCAGAAGGAGCATTTTGTCAGCCGTGTGGAACAGGCGCTCGCCAAACGCACCAAGGTCCAGGGCGGAAAGGTCTACGTAGGGGCTGATCTGAACAAGGTTCTGATCAGCGCGGAGGACGAGGCCAGGCAGCTGGGAGACGAATATGTATCGGTGGAGCATCTCTTCCTTTCCATGTTAAAGCACCCCAATCGGGAAATAGCGCAGATATGGAAGGAGTACGGCATTACCAGGGAGCGGTTTCTCCAGGCGCTGTCCACGGTCCGGGGCAACCAGAGAGTGACCAGCGACAACCCGGAGGCAACCTATGACACCCTGGAGAAATACGGCCAGGAACTGGTGGAGAAGGCCAGAAATCAGAAACTGGACCCTGTCATCGGCAGGGATACCGAGATCAGAAACGTCATCCGTATCCTTTCCAGGAAAACGAAAAACAATCCGGTTCTCATCGGCGAGCCCGGCGTGGGTAAGACTGCGGTAGTGGAAGGGCTGGCACAGCGGATTGTCAGAGGAGACGTACCACAGGGGCTGAAGGACAAGAAAATATTTGCCCTGGATATGGGCGCGCTGGTGGCCGGCGCAAAGTACCGGGGAGAATTTGAGGAGCGTCTGAAAGCGGTGCTGGAGGATGTGAAGAACAGCGACGGCCAGATTATCCTCTTTATAGACGAGCTGCATACCATCGTGGGAGCAGGCAAGACGGACGGCGCGTTGGATGCCGGAAACATGCTCAAGCCCATGCTTGCCAGAGGGGAGCTGCACTGCATCGGCGCCACCACCCTGGACGAATACAGGCAGTATATCGAGAAGGACGCCGCGCTGGAGAGACGGTTCCAGCCTGTGATGGTGGAGGAGCCCGGTGTGGAAGATACCATATCCATTCTGCGGGGTATCAAGGAGCGCTACGAGGTGTACCACGGCGTGAAGATTATGGACAATGCCCTGGTCAGCGCGGCGGTGCTTTCCAACCGGTATATCTCCGACAGATTTCTGCCGGATAAGGCCATAGATCTGGTGGACGAGGCCTGCGCCCTGATCAAGACGGAACTGGACAGCATGCCTGCGGAACTGGACGAACTGCAGCGGAAGATTATGCAGATGGAGATAGAAGAAGCCGCCCTGAAAAAGGAGGACGACAAGCTGAGCCTTGAGCGGCTGGAAAACCTGCAGAGGGAGCTTGCGGAGCAGAAGGAGGTCTTCGCATCCCGAAAGGCGCAGTGGGACAACGAGAAGGCTTCCGTGGATAAATTATCCAAATTGCGTGAACAGATTGACGCCGTGAACAGCGAAATCCAGGTTGCCCAGATGGAAGGGAATCTGGAAAAGGCTGCGGAATTGAGCTACGGCACTCTGCCATCCCTGAAAAAACAGCTGGAGCAGGAGGAACAGGCGGGTGCCACGGACCTGTCCCTTGTGCATGAAAAGGTTTCCGACGAGGAGATTGCCAGGATTATTTCCCGTTGGACGGGAATCCCTGTGGCGAAGCTGACGGAGAGCGAGCGGAATAAGACGCTGCATCTGGATGAGGAACTGCACCGGAGAGTCATCGGGCAGGACGAGGGAGTTACCAAGGTGACGGAAGCCATCATCCGTTCCAAGGCAGGCATCAAGGACCCTACCAAGCCCATCGGTTCTTTCTTGTTTCTGGGGCCTACCGGCGTGGGCAAGACGGAACTGGCGAAATCCCTGGCAGCGGCGCTCTTTGACGACGAGAACAACATGGTCCGCATCGACATGAGCGAATATATGGAGAAGTACTCCGTATCCAGGCTTATCGGAGCTCCTCCCGGATATGTGGGATACGAGGAGGGCGGCCAGCTGACGGAAGCCGTCAGGAGAAAACCTTACAGCGTGGTGCTCTTTGACGAGATAGAGAAGGCGCATCCGGACGTGTTCAATGTGCTGCTGCAGGTGCTGGATGACGGGCGGATTACGGACTCTCAGGGCAGGACGGTGGATTTCAAGAATACGATTTTAATAATGACTTCCAACATCGGCGCAGGATTCTTGCTGGAGGGCATCCGCCCGGACGGACAGATTGAGCCGGAAGCGGAAGAGCGGGTGATGAATGACCTGCGCGGTCATTTCAGGCCGGAGTTCCTGAACAGGCTGGACGAAACGATTCTGTTCAGGCCGTTGACGAAGGAGAATATCGGCGGTATCGTGAACCTGATTATTGCGGACCTGAACAGGCGTCTGGAAGACAGGAACCTGAATCTGGAGCTGACAGAGGAAGCCATGGGCTTTATCGTGGAGAATGCCTATGATCCGGTTTACGGCGCCCGTCCCCTGAAGCGGTATATCCAGAAGTATGTGGAGACGCTGACCGCGAAGCTGATCCTGTCCGACAGCGTGGAATCGGGAGATACGGTGCAGATAGCGGTGAAGGACGGGGCGCTGACGGCAGTTGTAAAAGACTGAGAGAAACAGTGCAGCAGACGGATTTAGACTGTAAACGGCAGCCTGATGTGGCGGTTTTCTGAGCTGAGAAGGTGTGGGCTTTCATATTCTTCTAAGACGTTGTTAAGAAAGGTGTAAAAACATCATCATAAATTCCTAAGATTTTTTCCGTACAATAAGGTATATCGTTTGAGATAACCGAAGCAGGAGAGGAGAAAGTCTTATGGAAGCAAAAGGAAACGGAAAAAGGAAAGCCAGGATGATACTTTTCGGTCTGGAAATCGTGATCATCCTGGGGATGCTGATTGTATTGTATCTGGTGCTGAATCAGACAAATGACGGCCCCAGAATGGTGGAGCTGAACCCTCAGGTATTGGAGATTCATGAGGAGGTGCGCCAGCTGAAGGAAGAGGGCGGCTCCATGCTGGGGTATCGGAACATTGCACTCTTCGGTCTGGACGCGGAGACGGACAATCAGCTTTATAAGAGCAGTCACAGCGACAGTATCATGATAGCCAGCATCAATCTTGACACCGGGGACATCAGGCTGGTCAGTGTGTATCGGGATACATATCTGAATCTGGGCAGTGATGAAGACGAGGAGCACTGGAAGTACTGGAAAGCCACCCAGGCATATTTTTACGGCGGGGCGGAGCAGGCAGTGAAGATGCTGAACATGAATCTGGATATGGACATCACCGATTTTGTGGCAGTGGGCTACAAGGGATTGAGGGGCGTTATTGACGGACTGGGCGGAATCTATATCGATGTGGATGAGGTGGAACGGAAGCATCTCAATAATTATCAGATTGGCGTATCTGCGGTACTGAAATGCGATTATACGCCGGTAGAAGAGGCCGGATATCAGCTGCTGAACGGCCTGCAGGCGGTCAGCTACTGCCGTATCCGCGCTACGGCGGGAGATGATTTTAAACGTACTGCCCGCCAGAGGGAAGTGCTGAAAGCAATAGAGGCCCGGGCGAAGGAGACAGACCTGGTGACATTGACAAAGGTGTTCAACGACTGTATGGGCGATATCTATACCAGCCTTGACTCAGGGGATATCCTGGCGCTTCTGGCCGATATCGGAAAATACAGTATTGTGGAGGAAAGCGGTTTTCCGCAGGAGAATCTGCGCACTACCGGCAATATCGGCGCGAAGAAAAGCTGTGTCATTCCGCTGGACCTGGAGGCCAATGTGGTGTGGCTGCATCAGTTTTTGTTCGGAGACGAGGATTATTCCGTTACGGAGAGCGTGAAGGAATACGGCAGGCAGATTGAGGAGGATACTTCTCCTTATCTGCGGAGGTGAGATTTCGCATTTCCTTTGCGGCCGGAAATTCTCTGCATGAGAGAGGATACCGGGCGGGGCAGATGCGGAACTAAAAATAAGGAGGTGAATGAGATGCTGCCAGGAGACCCTGTTATGCTGTTAAGCGTTGTCAATACGAAGCTGAGAGATTTTTACGGCAGTCTGGATGTGCTCTGTGAAGAGATGGATGCGGATAAGCAGGAGCTTACCGGGAAGCTTGCTGCCGCAGGCTACCGCTATGACGAAGAGCGGAATCAGTTTGTGCAGAGGACAGCCGAACAGATTTGAACCGGGAAGCCCGGATTTGCTTGCGTGATTTTGCGAAGCTTGCCGGTGTCTGATATCTTTGAATACAATTCGTGCAGAATGGGATACCATTGGTGCACGAATTTTTTCTTTTTCGGTTTTTGTGCTATGATAGAAACAGGGAGGAGGGAAACCGATGAAGAGAGTCATGGGTAGAGCAGGCAAGGCAGACAAAGCAGGCAAAGTAGATGGAGAGGGAGAAAGGGCAAGTAAGACAGACAGAGCGAACAAGGCGGGCAGGACAGGCAGCGTAGACGAGATAGAGAGGACAGACAGGGCAAATTTCCGGGTATCCAGAAAAGGCTTCAGCCTTGCCGGCAATGTAATCTACAATATGCGTTCCGCCCGGAACTGGGACAGGCGGCTGTTCTGGTATCAGCTTCTGCTGGTATTTCCCGATGTGGGAGCAGCTTTCCTGGGCGTATTGCTGCCGGCGCAGCTGGTGCGGGCTTTGGAGCAGAAATGGGAGATTTCCGCTCTGGTCATCTGCCTGCTTCTGTTTGCGCTGGGAATATGGGCGATGGAGATGCTGCGGGAGTGGATGCAGGAATATATGTACAGGAATTCCTTATCCTTTCATCTGTACTATGAGAAGAAATGCTTCGGCAAGGCCATGAGACTGGACTATGACAGTCTGGAGGAGCCGGAGACCAGGAAGCTGATGGGGAATACCTGGAATGTGGTGCGCAATGAGTTTGTGATACGGGATTCGGTCATGAATGCGCCCAGGCTGATGAGCGGGCTTCTGGGCACTGTCCTCTATGGCATCATGACAGGGCGGAAGAGCATTCTGCTGATTTTCTTTGTCATACTGAATATGGCAGGAAATTTCCTGGTGCTGAGTTTTGTACGGAAAAAATATAAAAAATACCATAAGAGCTTAAACAGTTATACGTCAAAGACGGCGTATATCAGCCGCCAGTCCATGGAGCGCTCTGCCGGAAAGGAAATCCGTATCTACCGGATGATGGGGTGGCTTCTGGAGAAGTATGAAGAAAACTTAAAGGGGATGGACAGCATTTACGGGAGAATCCATAACTGGTATTTTTTCAGGGGAGCCGCAGAGGCGCTTCTGAGCTTTCTGATGGAGGGAGCAGCCTATGCCTACCTGATTTTCCTGTTGGCGCGGGGAGAGATGAAGGCATCTGATTTCGTGTTGTATATGGGGCTTATCAGGGGGTTCGGCGGCTATTTCGGACAGTTGATTAAGACCTGTGTGTCTCTGAATACGATGGGGACTTCCGTGGGCTATATCAGGGAATTTTTAAGCCTGCCCGACACTGCATGGAAGCGGGAGGGGATAGGAGCTGAAAAGCTGGAGGAGATGAAGAAAAGCGGCGTGAAGGTGGAACTTCGGAATGTCAGCTATACCTATCCGGGCCAGCCCGCGCCTGCGCTCTCCGGTATCAACATTACGATTCGGCCCGGCGAGAAGCTGGCTCTCATCGGCTTAAACGGTGCCGGGAAAACCACCCTTGTGAAGCTGCTCTGCGGTTTTTACAGGCCTGCGGAGGGAGAGATACGGATCAACGATATACCGTCCACGGAATTTTCCAGGGAGGAGTATTACAGCCTTGTCTCGGTGTTGTTTCAGGACAGCGCCATGCTTCCCGTGAGTCTGGATGAGAATCTGACGGGGCAGCAGGTGGAGGAAATCGACAGGCAGCGCCTTCGCCGGGCGCTGGAAATGGCTGGCTTTCTGGAAAAATATGAAAGCCTTCCGAAGAAGGGAGATACGGTTCTGGTGAGAGAGGCCAACCGCTGCGCGGCGGATTTTTCGGGAGGGGAGCGGCAGAAACTGCTGTTTGCCAGAGCGCTGTACAGGAAAGCCCCATTATTGATACTGGACGAGCCCACGGCGGCTCTTGACCCCATCGCGGAAAACGCATTGTATTTAAAATACGGTGAAGCGGCAGAGGGAAGAACCTCGGTCTATATTTCCCACCGGCTCTCCAGCACACGGTTCTGCGACAGGATTTTACTGCTTTCACGTGGGGAAATCCTGGAAGAGGGGACCCATGAGGAGTTGATGAAAAAGGGCGGAAGGTACGCGGAACTGTATGAAATCCAAAGCCGCTATTACAGGGAAGAGGCAGAGCGGAAGAAGAGAAGCGAGGCTATGGAGGACTCTTTTGAGAGCGGAAAGGGGACGGAGGGCGTATTTTATGAATAGAGATGATATCAGGAACATATGGCTTTTGTTCCGGGAGATTGCCGGCCGGGAGAAGCGGGTGACGGTGTGTCTGCTGCTGATGTCTGCGTTGGATGCCGTAAGCCCTTACATTACCATCTGCTGTACAGGGCTTTTGCTGGACGGAGTGTATGAAGGGGCGGAGGTGGAGCGTCTGCTGCTTTATGCCGGAGTGGCGCTGGCTGCCAACCTGCTTTGCAGGATCGTGCGGGGCAGGGCTTCGGAGTGGTTCTGGCAGAAGCAGGACTATACCAGGGAGCTGGATGCCAGAGAGTTTAACAGGAAGAGCCTTTCCATGGATTATGAATACCTGGAGGATACCCATGTACAGGAACTCAGGGTCAGGGCTTTGGACCGCTCTTTTTATGGGATACGGGGGTGGGTACTTCTGCAGATTCTGGGGGTCTTAAAGTGCATTCTGTCTGCGCTGACGGCATTGGCGATTGTCTGGCCGCTGTTTCTGCAGATTTTGCCGGAGGGCAGCGGGAGAGCGGGGACGGCGGGAGTGCTGCTTGGATTCCTCGTCCTGCTGGGGCTGAGCGTATGGCTCAACGCCAGAATGGCTGTCCGCTATGCACAGGATGCAGAGGAAATCCTGGATACCCTTGATGATGTCCATAATAAGTGCGCTTACTACAGAGATTTTTTCTCCGGTGTGGAAACCCAGAAAGACCTGCGCATCAACGGGCAGCAGGAACAGATTGAGAGGGATATGGAGGGGCTGTACCGGGCATCCCAGGAGGGCGAGAGGAAGATGGGGCGGGCTTACCGGAAAAGGCAGCTATGTCTGGTGACGCTTTCCGGGATAAGTACGTTTGCCGTATATCTTTTTACGGGAATCCGTTCTTACATGGGCCTGCTCACCATAGGAAGCGTTGCAGCCTGTGCTGCCAGTATCCTGCAGCTTACCGGGGCAGCTTCCACTTTTGCAAAATATGCGGGGCGGATGAAGACTACGGCTCTCTATGCCAGAGATTACCTGGAATACCAGAATCTGGGCAGGCGGAAATACGAGGGAACCATACCGGTGGAAAAACGCCGGGATAACCGGTTTCAGGTGGATTTCGAGCATGTGTCCTTCCGGTATCCGGGGGCGGAAGAGTATGTGATCCGGGACCTGAACCTGTCCTTTGTGATCGGCGAAAAAATGGCTATTGTGGGCAGAAACGGCTCAGGCAAAACCACCTTTATCAAGCTTCTCTGCCGCCTGTATGATGTGACGGAGGGCTGCATTAAGCTGAACGGAATTGATATCCGAAAATATAATTATGAGGAGTACTGCGCCCTGTTCGCGGTGGTGTTCCAGGATTTTTCCATATTTGCATTTCCGCTGGGAGAGAATATCGCGGGAAGCGCCGGGGTGGATGAGGAGCGGGCTTTGGATGCGCTGGAAAGAGCCGGTTTCGGGGACCGTCTGAAGACGCTTGACAGGGGACTGCGGACTTATGTGGGGAAGGAGTTCAGCGGAGAAGGCGTGTCGTTTTCCGGCGGGGAGAAACAGAAGATGGCCATTGCCAGGGCGATTTACAAGGACGCTTCTTTTGTGATCATGGACGAACCCACGGCGGCGCTTGACCCGGTGGCGGAATGCGACGTCTATGCCGGATTTGACAGGATGGTGGGGGAGAAGACTGCCCTTTATATCTCCCACAGGCTTGCCTCCTGCCGTTTCTGTCAGGATATACTGGTGTTTGATAAGGGAAAGGTGGTTCAGCGGGGAAGCCATGAGGAGCTGGAGGCGCAGGAGGGGCTGTACAGAGAGCTCTGGAATGCCCAGGCCGGTTATTATCAATAAACATCTTTTGCGGAGCGCGGCTGCTCTGCATGCCCTGTAGCGGAACCCGGAAAGCGCAAAAATGCCTGGAAGAGGCCGGAATGAAAAAATCGGATGAAAAAATGCCGGAAGGAAGCTAATTTACATATTGTAATTTCTCTTCATATTTGGTATGATTTAGCAGAGAGGATTTTTGTGAGTAATGTACGAGTATAATTTTTGGAGGAACGTAAAATGGCAAAGAAACGCAACATCATTGTAGGACAGTCAGGCGGACCTACTGCCGTAATCAATTCCAGCCTCGCGGGCGTGTACAAGACCGCAAAGGAGAGAGGATTCCACAAGGTATACGGAATGCTCCATGGCATTCAGGGTTTTCTGGATGAGCAGTATGTGGACCTGGCTACTCAGATTCATTCCGACATGGACATCGAGCTGCTGAAGAGGACACCTTCCGCATTCCTTGGCTCCTGCCGTTACAAGCTGCCGGAGATTCATGAGAATTCCGAGATTTACGAGAAGATTTTCCAGATTCTGGACAAGCTGCAGATTGAGGCATTCATCTATATCGGCGGAAACGATTCCATGGATACCATCAAGAAGCTGTCCGATTATGCGATTATCAAGGGACATACACAGAAGTTCCTGGGCGTGCCCAAGACCATTGACAACGATCTGGCCCTTACGGACCATACCCCCGGTTTCGGCAGCGCCGCCAAGTATATTGCTGCTTCCACCAAAGAGATCATCAGGGATGCGCTGGGATTGACGTACAATGACAAGGAAGCCATCACCATCCTTGAGATTATGGGACGCAATGCAGGATGGCTGACAGGCGCCACAGCTCTTGCCAGGACAGAGGAGTGCGAAGGTCCTGACCTGATCTACCTTCCGGAGGTTGTTTTTGATGTTGACAAATTCCTGAAGCATGCCCAGGAGCTGCTGAAGAAGAAAGAGTCTGTTGTCATCGCGGTTTCCGAGGGCATCAAACTGGCCGACGGCAGATATGTAAGCGAGCTGTCCGGCGGCGCGGATTATGTTGACGCTTTCGGCCACAAGCAGCTGCAGGGAACTGCCGCATATCTGGCGAACTTCCTGAGAGCGGAGACCGGCTGCAAGACCAGAAGCATCGAATTCTCCACCCTGCAGAGAAGCGCTTCCCATATGGCTTCCCGTGTGGACGTGGACGAGGCTTTCATGGTGGGCGGTGCTGCCGTTAAGGCTGCCGACGAGGGAGATAGCGGCAAGATGGTTGTGATCGACCGTGTTGCGGATGACCCTTACATGAGTGCTGCCGGCATTTATGATGTACATCGTATTGCCAACAACGAGAAGCTGGTTCCCCGCAACTGGATGAACAAGGAAGGAAACTACGTGACGGATGAGTTCATCAATTATGTAGAGCCTTTGATTCTGGGCGACTATCAGCCGTTCATGGTGAATGGTTTGCCTCAGCATCTGGTGCTTAAGAAGAAATAATGTACCCGCGTGGACATGGAAAAGGAATATGCCGCATGTGTAATTAAGACAGGAAGTTGACGGACTGCCGTTCCTCTGGCTGAAAGAGCAGAGCGCGGCAGTTTCGGATGCGGACCGGAACAGGTGCAGGCGCACAGAGAAAGGCTGCCTGCCCTGCGATGGGATGAATAAAAAGAAATAGAACAGGAAGATCAGACAAAGGCGTCTTTGACATTAATGTGTCAGGGGCGTTTTTTACTTTATCAGGCATTTTGGTTGAAATGAAGAGTATTTTTGAACGGTAATTAATGCGCGCATCAGAGCGCCGGGAGGTATCAGTATGAGTTTACATGAAGAATGTGGTGTATTTGGCATTATCAGCCCTGTGAAAGCAGATGTGGCGGAGGCGGCATATTATGGTTTGTATGCTCTGCAGCACAGAGGACAGGAGAGCTGCGGCATTGTGGTGAATGACGACGGTGTGTTTTCTTCCTGCAAAGATCCGGGACTGGTCAGTGAGGTGTTTTTCGGTGATGCGCTTTCGCGGCTGCCGAAGGGCAACATGGCAGTGGGGCATGTCCGCTACGGGACCACGGGAGGCAATAACCGCAATAACTGCCAGCCCATTGAGGTTAATCACCAGAAGGGCAAAATGGCCCTTGCCCACAACGGCAATTTAAGCAATGCGGTGGAGCTGCGGAATATGCTGGAGCTGTCCGGCGCCATCTTCCATACGACCAGTGATACGGAAACCATTGCCTATATCGTGACCAGGGAAAGACTGCGGACACCTTCCATCGAAGATGCTCTCAGCGCCGCCATGAACACGCTGGACGGTGCGTATTCCCTGGTTCTGATGTCTTCCCGGAAGCTGATCTGCGCCAGGGATCCTTACGGATTCCGACCGCTCTGCTACGGAAAGACGCCGGACGGCATGTATGTGGCCGCCTCGGAAAGCTGTGCGCTGAAAGCCATAGGGGCTGAGTTTGTGCGTGACCTGGAGCCGGGGGAGATTCTTGTGTTCGGACCCAAGGGAATCGTTTCCAGGAGAGAACATGTCGGAAAAAAGAAGAAAAAGATCTGTATTTTTGAATATATCTACTTTGCCAGACCGGATTCCGTGATCGACGGCGTGTCGGTACATGGCGCCAGGGTCCGGGCGGGAAGGATTCTGGCCGAAAAGCATCCTGTCCTTGCCGACATTGTGATCGGTGTGCCGGATTCCGGGCTGGATGCCGCCCTTGGCTACAGTATGGAATCCGGGATCCCTTATGGGATAGGCCTGATCAAAAATAAGTACATCGGCCGGACATTCATTTCTCCCGGGCAGGATACCAGACTGGACCAGGTGCGGATAAAGCTCAGCGCCGTGGAGGAGAGCGTCAGAGATAAGAGAGTGGTCCTGATAGACGATTCCATAGTGCGGGGGACCACCAGCGGGCGTATAGTAAAGCTTTTGCGGGAGGCCGGCGCGAAAGAGATCCATATGCGGATATCCGCGCCGCCTTTTCTGCACCCCTGCTATTACGGAACGGACATTGATTCCAGGGAGCATCTGATCGCCTGCCGGCATTCCGTGGAGGAGACGGCGGAAATCATCGGAGCCGACAGTCTGGGGTACCTGCCGGCGGCTGAACTGTCCTCGCTGATCGGAGACAGGGGATATTGCAGCGCATGTTTTGACGGGGTGTATCCTACGGCGGTCCCTTCGGATACACGCAGGGACCGTTTTGAGAAGAAACTCTCGGAGAGAAATGAAGAAAACAGTTGAAAAGAAAAATCACCTGGGTTATCATAGGGAGAAGAAGTATCACGAAGTACAGGAGGATACGAGGATGATTGACACATCGGTGATTAAAAAACGTTTTTACGGTTTTCTTATCTGTGCGCTGCTCCTGACCGTGGCGGGAGGTCTGACAGCCTGCGGACAGGAGGGGCAGGATGCAGGCGGCGGTGACGGCTATACATTCACGGACGACCTGGGCAGGGAAGTGACGGTTGATTCCCATGAGCGTGTGGCGGTGCTGTTGGGAAGCTACGCGGATATGTGGGTGCTGGCCGGGGGAGAAGTCTGTGCCGCGCCGGAGGATGCGTTTGACGATTTTGACCTGCCGTTGTCGGAGGATACGGTGAATCTGGGTGAGACGAAGCGTTTAAGTCTGGAGCTGCTTCTGTCCGCCGAGCCTGACCTGGTGCTGGCCAGCACCAATACGGCGCAGCATCTGGAATGGCAGCAGCCTTTGGAGGGCGCGGGAATTCCCGCGGCTTATTTTGATGTGGCCTGCTTTGAGGATTATCTGCGGATGCTGAAGATCTGCACCGATATCACCGGGCAGCCAGAGCGGTATGAACAGTACGGAACCGGAATCCGGGAAAAAATAGATGAGATCATAAAAAAATACGCGGATGAGGAATCCCGTACAGTGCTGTTTATGCGGGCTTCCGCCACCAGTATAAGAGCAAAGGGCAACAGCGGCAATGTACTGGGGGAGATGCTGGAAAGCCTGGGCTGTATCAATATTGCGGATACCAACGAGAGCCTTCTGGAAAATCTGAGTGTGGAGAGCATTTTGCTCCAGAATCCTGAATACATCCTGATCGTCCAGTCCGGTGACGACACGGAGGGAACAAAACGGAATATAGACGCAATGCTTGATGAAAATCCGTTGTGGAATGAACTGGATGCCGTGAAAAACGGACAGGTACACATTCTGGACAAGCATCTCTATAATCTGAAGCCTAATGCGCGCTGGGCGGAGGCTTATGAAATATTGACGGAGATATTATATGCGGAATGAACGGGATTTCAGAAAAAGCTTTCGGAGGAGCCGCCATGAAAACGGAAAGCGTTGCCGGAGATATTGCCTTGGATGGGGGATCGCCGCCTGCATTCTGGCTGCCGTTTTCAGCCTGTGCCTTGGCAATATCCGTTTTTCCCCCATGGAGCTTCCCGGCATTCTGCGGGGGGATGCAGGGAATGTAAACAGGAGTATTCTGCTGTATGCCAGACTGCCCCGGACGCTGGCCTCCCTTTTTGCAGGGGCAGGTCTGGCGGTATCGGGAGCAGTGCTGCAGAATGTGCTGGCAAACCGCCTGGCTTCCCCGGGGATCATCGGCGTCAATGCGGGGGCCGGACTGGGGGTTACACTGTGCTGCGGGCTGGGGGTCTTATCCGGCTTTTGGGTTTCCGTTTCGGCTTTCGCGGGAAGCCTGGCAGGTATTCTCCTGATCTTTCTTTTTTCCTGCCGGTTTCAGGCTTCCAGAACCACGGTTATTTTGAGCGGCGTGGCATTGAACAGTATACTGAATGCCGTCTGTGAGTCACTGACGGTTTTGAATACAGACCTGGCGATGCTGAGTATTGATTTCCGTGTGGGCGGTTTTTCGGCCGTATCTTTTACGCGACTGCTTCCCGCCGCCGGGCTGATCGGCATGGGGCTGATTCTTTTGCTTACCATGTGCAATGAGCTGGATGTGCTGACTCTTGGGGATGAGACTGCGCAGGGGGTGGGGCTGAAGGTGGGGCGGTACCGGATGCTCTTTTTGATGCTGGCAGCTTTGCTGGCGGGGGCGGCTGTGAGCTTTGCGGGGCTTTTGGGCTTTGTGGGGCTGATCGTGCCGCATTTTGTCCGCAGGTTTACGGGGAATGAGAGCGGGAAGCTTCTGCCCATGTGCGCTTTGTCGGGGGCAGGCTTCGTTACTTTATGTGATCTGGCTTCCAGGCTGCTGTTTGCGCCTTACGAACTGCCGGTGGGTATTTTGATGTCAGTGATCGGAGGACCGGTATTTTTATTTCTGCTGGTGCGCAGCAAGGGCGGTCATGGTTTTGGCAACAGTTAGATGTGTAAAGGAATATTTTGGGAATGATACTATGGTTGAAACAATAAAGGTGTCCGCGGGATACGGAAAATGCCAGATCCTGCAAGGAGTGGACTTTCGGGCCTGCAGGGGAGAGGTCACCACTCTCATTGGTACTAACGGCAGCGGGAAGAGCACCCTGCTGCGTGTGGTTCTGGGTTTCCTTCCGTTCCGGGAGGGAGATGTAGTGATTGACGGTATTTCGCTGAAAAAAATGACCGGAGCAGCGCTTGCCAGGAAAATAGCCTATCTTCCCCAGGGGAAAAGCGTACCGGACATATCGGCGGAACGCATGGTTCTGCATGGGCGTTTTCCTTATCTGCGGTACCCCAGAAGGTATGGGGCGGAGGATTACAGGATTGCAAAAGCAGCCATGGAGCAGATGGGGATCGCGGAATTTGGGCACAGACAGATGTCCGAGCTGTCAGGAGGAATGCGGCAGAAGGTTTACATTGCCATGGCGCTGGCGCAACAGGCGGAGGTCATTATCATGGATGAGCCCACCACATACCTGGATATCGGGCAGCAGCTGAAATTCGCTCAGATGATGAGACGTCTGTCTGAAGACGGAAAAGCGATTATTCTGGTTTTGCATGACATTCTTCTGGCGCTGAAGCTTTCGGACCGGATCGCCGCTCTTGAGGAGGGGCGGATCGCGAGATGCGGTACACCGGAGGAGATCCTGCAGTCGGGCGTTTTGGAACGGCTTTATGATGTGAAAGTGAAGTCTCTCCGCCTCGCGTCAGGGGTGCAATATTTTTATGACATTCCGTCTATGTCGGGAGATGAAAGCGGTGCCCCAATAAATTTTTGAAAAATTTAGAAAAATTTGTTGACAAATGAGCGTTTCCATAGTATACTAACAAAGTCGGTTGCGTGAGTGACCACGGAATGGAATCTTAGCTCAGCTGGGAGAGCATCTGCCTTACAAGCAGAGGGTCATAGGTTCGAACCCTATAGGTTCCATATGGCGAGATAGCTCAGTTGGCTAGAGCATGCGGTTCATACCCGCAGTGTCGAGGGTTCGAATCCCCCTCTCGCTATTTTGAGTGTCCAGAAAGCCTTGATTAAGTTGAGGTTTCTGGGCTTTTTTTATTTTTCTATCTGTGTATTTAACTGGCATTCTTTTTTATTTGCGGAAAAAGCGTTGTTTTCAGGACATGTTTCCGGCCACAGGGTTCCTCCGGCAGTAAGCCAGGGCTTTTATCCGAAATACGGCTGATGGATAGGGGCTTTACACTTTGGACATTGATTGTTATAATGTGAATATCAGAATCAGGTAACCGGCATTTATGGAAAACAGGGGAGTCCCTGCCAGACGGTTGCGTCAAAACAGGAGGCGGCTTTGATGAACTCAGAAAATAATACATTGTCTGTAGGCGGCTATCTTTTCTATACGGAGAAGGACGCGCAGCTCGCAAGGGCGGAGGAGCAGAAAATAGAATATCTGGAGGCGCACATGGACTATTCCCTGCCGGATAGCATACGTTATATCTATGAGCATACGATCCAGGAGCGCCTGTTCAGGACGCCCGTGGGGATTCGCTATCTGCAGAAGCTTCGGGATTTTCTGTTGGCGCAGCCGGGGGTGGAGCCGGGAAGCATCATGGATATTCCGCTCTATATGACTTTTGACGGGGAATTGCGTGAGTATGCGGCTCCGGCCAGAGAGCGGGTGGTCCCGTCCAGGAAGAAGGACAGGGATAAGGAAAAGAACCGCTTTACCCTTTCTGTCATACTGAATGTACTGTTGGTGGGGGCCATCATTGCCATGTTCTATATTTCTTATGTGAGCGAGCAGCCCAATGTCATCAATTACGAGAGGGCTCTGACAAGCAAGTATGCGTCCTGGGAGCAGGAACTGACAGAGCGGGAACAGGTGATCCGTGAGACAGAGCGGGAGCTGAAGATTAATCAGGATTAGTATTGCAGAAAGCCCGTTCTTTGGTATAAAATAATGGCATGGAAGAAAAGAGAGACAAAAACAGGAAAGGTCGTGTAAGAAATGGACAGACTGAAGATACTGGTAGTAGACGACGAGGGCAGGATGCGTAAGCTGGTACGAGATTTCCTGGTGAAAAATAATTACGAGGTACTGGAAGCCGGGGACGGGGAGGAGGCCATGGAGGTTTTCTTTGCCCAAAAGGACATCTCTCTTGTAGTCCTGGACGTAATGATGCCAAAGATGGACGGATGGCAGGTGTGCAGGGAGATTCGGGCTTATTCCAAGGTTCCCATTATCATGCTGACTGCAAGGGCGGACGAGAGGGATGAGCTTCAGGGGTTTCAGCTGGGGGTGGATGAATATATCGCGAAACCCTTCAGTCCCAAGATACTGGTGGCGCGGATAGAAGCCATATTGCGGCGCACCAACCAGGCTGCCAGAGAAGAAGTTTTAAGCTGCGGCGGCATCAGCCTGGACAAGGCAGCCCATCAGGTCATGATTGACGGTGAGTCCGTGGAACTCAGTTTCAAGGAATTCGAGCTTCTGGCCTATTTTATGGAAAATAAGGGAATTGCCCTCTCTCGGGAGAAGATATTGAACCATGTGTGGAACTATGATTATTTCGGCGATGCCCGTACCATTGACACCCATGTGAAAAAACTGCGCAGCAAGATGGGGAAGAAGGGGGAACTGATCCGGACGATCTGGGGTATGGGCTACAAACTGGACGAGGAGAACAAACAATGACAGGTCCATGGCGCAGGGCAGGCGGTCATAAGCCGGAGGCAAGGGGATACGCGCAGCAGTTTTTTGGCATGAAGCATTCGATCAGGCGGCAGTTCGCGCTGATCTTTATCGGGTTGATGATAGCTACCGTTTTTTTATGCTGGTTTATCAACAGTATGTTTCTGGAGGAGTATTATATCCAAAGCAAGACAGATGTGATCCTGGCCGCTTACGGGTCCATTCGCCAGGCGGCCAACAGCGACACTTACAATACCAACGAGTTCAAGGAAGAACTGGACGATATCTGCAGCGTATATAACATTACGATATATGTTATGGACATGAATTCTCAGGTGAGGTATGTTTCGGTGAACGGCGGTGAGGAACTGGAAAAGCGGTTGATGGCGTACCTGTTCGGCATCCTCACCGAGACGGTGAAGGTGATCCGGGAAGACGACGGATATGTAGTCCAGGAGGTGCGTGTCGGTGACGACGAATATCTGGAGATGTACGGAAGGCTGAATTCCGGTATTTCCTTTATCATGCGCACGCCGGTGGAAAGTATCCGGGAAAGCGTGAAGGTTGCCAACCGTTTTCTGGCATACATCGGTGCGCTGGCGACTATGGCGGGCGGTGTGATCACATGGTTTATAGCCGGGAAGATCACGAACCCCATCCTGGAGTTGAACAGGATATCGGAAAAAATGGTTCATCTTGACTTTGAGGCCAAGTATGCTGGAGGAGCCCACAATGAGATCGATCTGCTGGGAGAAAATATCAACGAGCTGTCCGCGTCTTTGGAACGCTCCATTTCCGAACTGAAGACTGCCAATAACGAATTGCAGAAGGATATTGAGAAGAAGGATGAGATTGACGAGATGCGCAAGGAGTTCCTGGCCAATGTTTCCCATGAGCTGAAGACACCCATTGCGCTGATTCAGGGGTATGCGGAAGGGCTTTCCGAGGGGATCAATGATGATCCGGAGAGCCAGAGATTCTACTGTGAAGTGATCATGGACGAGGCGTCCAAGATGAACCAGATGGTGCAGAAGCTTTTGACCCTGAACCAGCTGGAATTCGGGAACGATGTGGTAAATATGGAGCGATTTGACCTGACTGCCCTGGTGAGAAATTACGTCCAGTCGGCAGGAATCCTGACGAAGCAGAACGGGATTGAGGTACGGATGGAAGAGTATGAGCCGATCTATGTCTGGGGAGACGAATATAAGGTGGAGGAGGTCTTCATGAATTATTTTTCCAATGCGGTGAATCACTGCGGCGGGGAGAAGAAGATTATCGTGAAGCTGAACCAGGAAGCGGAAAGTGTGAAGGTGGACGTATTCAATACTGGCATTCCCATTCCGGAGGAGTCTATTTCTCATCTGTGGGAAAAATTCTATAAAGTGGATAAAGCGCGTACCAGGGAGTACGGCGGAAGCGGCGTGGGGCTGTCTATTGTGAAGGCGATCATGGAATCCATGAACCGGAAATACGGTGTGGAAAATTACACCAACGGGGTGCTGTTCTGGTTTGAACTGGAGAAGGCATAAGCGGAGCCAATGCCGCGGGGGAAAGAGGCACACGGCACTGAGGGGTATTTGCGGCAGCAAAACAGGAGAGTATATATGAAAGATGAGGAAATTTTTGATACAAAAGCACTGCTGGTAGGACTGGACACAGGTGAGGAATCGGATTTCGAGCATTCCATGGATGAACTGAAGAGTCTGGCGGAAGCGGCGGGGAAGCAGGTCAGCGGCATCATAACCCAACGCATGGAGCAGGTTAACAATGCTTTTTATATCGGAACCGGGAAGGTGGAAGAAGTACGGGAATATGCGCTGCAGTGTGAAGCGGAAGAGGTGATTTTTGACAATGCGCTTACTCCGTCTCAGATGCGTAATCTGGGGCGGGAGCTGAAGCTGCCGGTACTGGACAGGACCAATCTGATCCTGGATATTTTCGCGCTGCGGGCCAGGACCAGGGAGGCAAAGCTCCAGGTGGAGACCGCCAGGCTCCAGTACATTCTGCCCAGGCTGGTGGGAATGCGGGAGAATTTAAGCCGTCAGGGCGGCAGCGGAGGCGCGGCAGGCGGCAGGGGCAGCGTGAGCAACAGAGGCGCGGGCGAGACAAAGCTGGAACTGGACAGGCGCAAAATCGAACATCGGATATCGGAATTGAAGAAGGAACTGGAAGAGGTCTCCAGGACAAGGGAAACCATGCGGAAGAAGCGCAATCAGTCCAGGATTCCCAAGGTGGCTCTGGTAGGCTATACCAACGCCGGGAAGTCCACCATTATGAACCATATGCTGGCGAAGTATGGAGAGAATAAAGAGAAGATCGTACTGGAAAAGGATATGCTCTTTGCCACACTGGATACAAATGTGCGGTGCATCTGTCCCGACGGCGGTGGCGCGGAAAAGGTAGCCGCTGCCGACAACAGGCCTTTCTTTCTGGCAGATACGGTAGGCTTCATCGACAAGCTGCCTCATGGGCTGGTGAAGGCGTTCCGTTCCACGCTGGAGGAAGTCCGGTGTGCGGACCTGATCGTCCATGTGGTGGATTTTTCCGACGAGCATTATAAACAGCAGATGGAAGTGACGGAGGAGACGTTGAAAAGCCTGGAAGCCGGGGATATTCCCAGGATCGTGGCCTACAATAAGGCGGATAAAAGCCGGATGCAGGATCTGCCCAGGAAAAAGGACAGGCAGATTTACATGGCGGCGTCCCTGGACTGCGGCATTGAGGAGCTTGCAGGGATGATCGCGGAGTGCGTCTATGCGGACAGGGTGGAGAGGGAATTTACGGTTCCCTATGACAGGGGGAACGTGGTATCCTATTTTATGGAAAACGCAACCGTCCTGGCGCAGGAATACCGGGAAGAGGGCGTATGGATGCGGGTGAGATGCCATAAGGGAGACGCTGAGAAATATTGTATGTAAAAGTTTGTGTTTAAAAACAGGAAGGAAAGTTTTTGGGCTTGCCGGGAAAGGAAAATTGGTGTATGATATGGAAAGGGGTTTCCCGATCAGTACAGTCAGTCCGGTTTCTGTGCCTGAAGGGACGCCGGATCACAAAACAGGTGAGGAATTAGCAAAATGACAGGTAAAAGAAGATTTTCAATGATAACGGCAGCAGCGTTGCTTATGGTCAGTTTGACGGGATGCGCGGAAAACCAGATTCCGGATCTGAGCGGAGAGGAAATACAGACAATCGGGGAATATGTAGCTGTGACGATGATGAAATACGATATCAATCACAGAAGCCGACTGATGGATCTGACCGTTTTGGATGCGGATTATGCGCCGGAAAACGCCGCGGAGACTCAGGAGCCGGAAGAACCCTCCGGCATGCCGCCGGTGGATGACACACCTGTAGTCAATTCCACGGGAAAAGAGGAGCAGGCAGCAGTTCCTTCTTATACGCTGGAGGAAGTGGCAGGTCTGCCGGAAGGGGTGGAAGTGGCATTTACGGAACGGGGGATTTATGACAATTATCCCGAGGAAGGGGAGTTTTTCTCGCTGAATGCTTCCCGGGGAAAGAAACTTCTGGTGCTGCATTTTTCAATTGCCAATACCGGTGAGCAGGAGCAGAATATAGACATATTGGGCTCCGGGGCCATATTCAATGTCACGGTGAACGAGACTTATACCAGGAGGGCGCTTACCGTCATGGCGCTGAACGATCTTTCCACCTATGAGGGGACGGTAGCGGCAGGAGAGAAGGCCGATGCCATTCTGGTGATCGAAGTGGAGGGGGATATGGCGGAGAATATTTCTTCCGTCAGCCTTCAGGTGAAAAAGGAAGAAAAGGCCCATACGCTGAAGCTGGAGTAAAAGGCGAGGCGCCGCCTGGCGGGAGCCGGGTGAGAGATAAAAGCGGAAAGAGGCTGTCAGATAATCGTTTTCGTGCCGATCATATTTCATGTGATGTTTTCGGATTCACAGTTATGTATTGTGTGCGGATGTTGTTTCTGACAGTCTCTTTTTATGGAATATCAGGTTTTGCTCAGGATTTCTATATGTTTCCAGCCATTTCGCGGAGGATTTTTCTGGAAAAAAAGAAAGCGTATATTCAGGAGTTTATCGTTTCACCGGACAGGCGTGGTACCGGAGAGAGGATTCGTTTTGAGGCAGAGCAAAAGTGTTTGGCGTGCTTATATGTAGCTGGCATTGGACCGAAGGTATCTTGAAAGCGGGATAGTCGGCAAAAGCGCCTTCTGGAAAACATGATGATTGGAAAGAGATTCCGGGAGGATATCAGAAGAATATGGAGGCTGTTAAAATGGACATATCAAAAAGTGACTGGAAGCTTTATAGAGAAAAAATAGCTGATTGGCAGGAAAACTATATGGATTGCCTGAATAAGGAGTATATAGCGCTGCTGAGTTCGAACAAAGGCAATCCTTCAGACAGGTTCTGGAAGCTGGAGCAGAGGATCAAGAGAGACAGAAAGCATCCGGGCGTCACGATCGAGATGAACAAATCAAGCGCATTTTTTGATATTGCGGATCTCATCAGACTGAAAGTCATTACTTTCGATGATCTGGCTGATTTCAGTGATACATTAAAGGAAGCAGTAAGAATGATACTGAACAGATGAAAGGAACAGGAGACGAAGAGATGGAAACAGGAGAAAAAGACACTGCTGTCAGAAATTTTTCCAATCGCGACTTAAAAAAGCTGATCATTCCGCTGATTATGGAACAGGCGCTTGCCATTACGGTGGGAATGGCTGACACCATGATGATTTCTTCTGTGGGCGAGGCGGCAGTTTCCGGAGTCTCTCTGGTGGACATGTTCAATAACTTCATCATCAGCATGCTGGCGGCCCTGGCTACCGGAGGGGCGGTGGTCACCAGTCAGTTTATCGGAGCATCCAAACGTGAGGAAGCCTGCCGTTCGGCCAAACAGCTTCTCTGGGTCAATGCCGTCATTACGATTATAATTTCCGTTTTGGTCATTGCGGGCCACAGGCTGATTCTGAATCTCTTTTTCGGTAAAATAGAGGCGGATGTAATGCGCAATGCCATTACTTATCTGATTATTTCCGCCGTATCTTTTCCCTTTCTGGCTGTTTACAATGCCTGTGCGGCGTTGTTTCGCTCCATGGGAAATTCACGGATAACCCTGAAGGTATCCATCCTCATGAATATTATCAATGTAGGCGGCAATGCCATCTGTGTATTTGGGCTGAAAATGGGGGTGGCAGGGGTAGCGGTGCCGTCTCTGATTTCCAGGGCAGTGGCCGGCTTTATTCTTTATCTATTGCTGAGAAATCCGGACAATCCGATTCATCTGAGCAGGGAGCGTTTTCGGTTTGAATGGAATGTGGCTCAGAAAATTCTGTATATAGGGATTCCCAGCGGTATCGAAAACGGTATTTTCCAGCTGGGCCGTGTGGTTGTGGTGAGTATCATCGCGGGCTTCGGAACGGCGCAGATTGCCGCCAACGGCGTGGCCAACAGCCTGGACAGCATGGGATGTATCGTGGGACAGGGCATGAACCTTGCCATGATTACCGTAATCGGACAATGCGTGGGTGCGGGTGACCTGGCCCAGGTGCGGTATTACACGAAAAAACTCCTGCTGATTACTTATGCTGCCACCGCGGTGATAAACAGCCTGATTTTGCTGTTCCTGCATCCTATTCTGGCACTTTACGGCCTGGGAGAGGAGGCCACAGGCCTGGCATATATCCTTGTGATGATTCATGACGGTATGGCGATGCTGCTCTGGCCGGCATCTTTTGTGCTGCCCAATATGCTCAGGGCCTGCAATGATGTAAAATATACCATGGTGACAGCGATTTTCTCCATGGTCGCATTCCGTATCGGCTTAAGCCTGATGTTCGGCGTTCATATGGGAATGGGTGCCATTGGCGTATGGACGGCCATGGTGGTTGACTGGATTTTCCGGGTTTGCTGCTTTGTGGGGCGGTATTTCCGGGGGACATGGAGACGGCATTGTAATCTGTAGGGAAGAAAGTATAGCCTAAGCTTCTATCCATGTAATCAGAGTATAAAATGACCAGCCGGATTCAAATGGCTGGTTATTTTAAATTTAAGCCCTATCCTTATTCTTTCTGACCGCTTTGGATTTTTCCCTGTTCTTTTTCAAGCTGTTCCAAATGCTGAATCAGCACATATTCAATGTAATTCGTCATTGAACGATGTTCCTTAGTCGCCAGGATACCAATTTTATCAAATACTTCGTCTGATAGACGCAAAGTAAACACACGCTTATTGGCTGCCATATCTCTGCCCTCCATTTTGGGTATGTATAAATGTGAATCAAATTTTGTCATATTATAGATATGTCACTTTGCAGGTAGGTGACATATCTTCTAAATTATGGTAAAAATGGTTTTTCGTTTACTGATAAGAAGACTCTGCATACAATTCTTATAAAATTTTTATATAATTCACGTACAATTCAAACAATATAAACTACAGATATCCTTTGGCAGACGAAATATATAATTTTGTAAAATAATATTATTTTAAAATGGAATTATATACGGAAAAACATATAAAACAAGATGAAAAGATAGAAAATATTTTTGGGCCGTACTAATTATATACCATAACACAAAATGAAAGATAAGTCTAGTCTTTTTTTGGTGAAATGCTAAAATTTATGATACAGGGTAACGGTTCAGAGCACTGGCTGAACTGTTATGATACAGGTTCAGGGGTTCTCACTGAAAGAAAAGTGCAGAACAGAAAGGAGCAGAAAATGATCGAATTTAAGCAGGTAGGCAAAACTTACCGGGTGGCGAAGCGGCAGGCGGGGATGGGGAATGCGGTAAAGTCCTTCTTCTCCAGAGAGTACAATCTGATCCATGCCCTTCAGGATGTGAGCTTTACCGTCCGGGACGGAGAGATGGTAGGGTACATCGGCCCTAACGGGGCGGGAAAGAGCACTACCATCAAGATTATGTGCGGAGTTCTCACACCGGACAGCGGTGAATGCAGAGTTGACGGGCGGATTCCCTACAAAGAACGGGTTGCCCATGTGCGGGATATCGGCGTGGTGTTCGGCCAGAGAAGCCAGCTTTGGTGGGATGTGCCGGTGATTGACAGCTTTGACCTGATCAGGGATATTTACCGGGTGGAAGAGAATACTTATCGGAAAAACGTCAGTGAACTGGCAGAACTCCTGGATCTGGGGGAAATCCTGCAGACGCCGGTGAGAACCTTAAGCCTGGGGCAGAGGATGCGGTGCGAGATAGCGGCTTCCCTGCTGCATAACCCGAAGGTGCTGTTCCTGGACGAGCCCACTATCGGCCTGGACGCCGTGTCCAAACTGGCAGTGCGGAAATTCATCCGGGAGCTGAACGCCGCAAGGGGCACCACCATCGTCCTGACCACCCATGATATGCAGGACATAGAGGCTCTGACAGAGCGAATCCTGCTCATCGGAAGGGGAAGAATTCTGCTGGACGGAAAGCTGTCCGATGTGAAAAAGCAGGTATCGGAACGTAAGACCATGGTGATTACTTACCAGGGGGAGCCTCCCGCCCTGCAAAAGGAGATGAAACTGGTGGAGTCCGGGAAGGGGCGTATGACGGTGAGTTTTGAGCCGTCGGTGCTTCCGGTGCCCGGGGCAATCTCGTATTTTGCCATGAACACTCAGCTTCTGGACGTGTCGGTTTCGGACATAACCACGGAGGAGATGGTGGCGCAAATGTATAAGGAGTACAGACTATGACAGCTGAATTAAAAGTATATTTTTCCATGTTCCGGATACGGTTTAACCATAATCTGCAGTACCGGGCAGTGGTCCTGGGGGCTATCCTGAAGGGATTTCTGTGGGCAATGATGGAGGTGCTGGGGTATCTGGCTATCTACAGGGTGGGCGGGGATGCCCTGCCTATGGAGCTTTCCCGCACGGTGAGTTATGTGTGGGCACACGAATCCTTTATCGTGCTGTATTCGGTGGTGTTCGGGGACGGGGAGATTTATTCGGCTATCCGTTCCGGCGAGGTGGTGTATGACCTGGCACGCCCGGTGGGACTGTATGGGAGGTGGTTCAGCCAGTCCGCTTCCAACCGGCTTTCCTTCGCCCTGGTGAACTGCCTGCCTGTATTGCTCTTAGGGGTGCTGATGCCGAAGCCTTACGGACTGACGCTGCCCGCTTCGGCAGGACAGGCGGTTTTGTTCCTGGTGTCCGCCCTGCTGGCTTTCGGGGTGACGGTGGCCATGGCCATGCTGATGTATGTGTCTCTGTTTTACTTTATTTCACAGAGGGGAATCCGGATTATGGTCCGGGTGGTGGTGTCCTTCTTCTCCGGCGGCGTGGTGCCTCTTCCCTTTTTTCCAGCTCCTCTGCGCAGGGTGGTGGAGCTGCTGCCCTTTGGCTCCATGCAGAATATGCCGCTGCAAATCTTCTGCGGAAATATAAGCGGAAGAGAGGCTTTTACGGGAATCCTGCTGCAGGTGTTCTGGCTCTGGGCCATGGTTTCCCTGGGACGGTCTGCCATGAAGCGGGCGACGGGGAAGGTAGTGTCTTTCGGCGGGTAAGAAAGCGCCTGCAGATTCTGCTGCAGGAATATGGCAATTTTTATTGCATTTCCGGGCTTTTGCCTGAACAAAGCGCAGCAGTTATGTTCCGGCAATTCCTGACCTGGACAAGCCGGAACCAAATACAAGCCGGAACCAAATATTTGCCATATTGCGCAAGGTTTCATTGTTAAGTGCCTGAGAGATTGCAGGTGCCCGGAACGGAAATCAGAGTCCTGTTTTTCAGCAGACGAAAACAGGGCTCTGTGACAGAGCATCGTTTTGATATCGGTTTAGAGTAGTCAGCGCAACGTTTGCAATATCCTGTGGGGTTGGAAATGTCCTGTGTGGAGGAGCCGGGCAGATTCCGGAGCGCGGACGAAAAAGAAAGGAATGGGAATGAGACTATACTGGAATTATTTTTTGATGGAGTTAAAGAGCCAGATGCAGTACAAGGCATCCTTTGTGCTCACAATGGTGGGACAGTTTGTGACGGCGTTCACCACGTTCTTTGGAATACAGTTTATATTTAATCGGATTAACGGAGTGGATGATTTTACTTACGGTCAGGTGCTGCTGTGTTTTTCCGTGATCATGATGTCCTTCGCCATCGGGGAGATGTTCGGAGGAGGGCTGGCGGTTTTTCCGGATTTAATAAGGGAGGGAAGCCTGGACAGGATTCTGGTGCGGCCCAGGAGCATCCTTCCGCAGATTATTATGCCTAACATGGATTTCTCACGTCTGGGGCTTCTGCTGCAGGCGGCTATCGTGCTGGGCATTGCGGTGCCGGTGAGCGGGGTAATATGGACGGGGAGGAAGATTTTTGTTTTCGTCATGATGGTGGCCTGCGGCAGCGTGCTGTTCTTCTGTCTGTTTTTACTGGTGGCGGCGGTATCCTTTTTTACCATACAGAATCTGAATTTTCTGGATATTTTCACTTACGGTATGCGGGATTTCGGGAAATATCCTTTTTCTGTCTATGGGGATGTGGCGCTGAAGGTTCTCACATTCGGGATTCCCCTGGCTTTGGTTCAGTATTACCCGCTGCTGTATCTGCTGGACCGGGAGGAGGGGATCTGGTATATGCTTTCGCCGCTTTTATCGCTGTTGTTTGCGGTGCCGTCATGGTGGTTTTACAGATTCGGGCTGAAGAATTATAAATCTTCCGGCTCCTGACAATGTAAGGAACTGTTAAGAAATCAGCTGAGACCAGGACGTTTTCACTGGGGTTTGGCGGGCGCAGTTTATAATATTTATACTGCAGACCGCCAGGATTTACAGTGATGCCTCCGGGAAAATACCTGGCTGGCGGTCTGCAGTCGGGTTGTACTGCAAATTCAACCGGTGTGCAGTATAAAATTGCGCCTTTTTTGCGTTACTTTTTTTCAGGCGGGGAGTCTGTTATAGTGAACGGAAGGATGAGGGACGGATTTCATGCCGCTTCAGACCGGGAAGGAGGAGCGGGAGAAGGGAATTGATGTCCGGCAGGAGGAAAGGATACGCTTTGAGATGAAATTTGCGGCTGCATATGAACAGCGCAGGGACGCCGTGTATGGTTACCTGGTATACATGACCAGAGATACTTCGCTGGCAGAGGATTTGAGCCAGGAGGTATTCCTGAGGATGTTTCTGCATTTGGACAAATTCAGAGGATACCTGGATTTCGGCCGAGATGAAGGGGTGGAATACGACAGGGGGATACTTCCTGCATAGTGTGATTGCGGATCTGATGGCGGTGCCTTTGACTACCACATTGGTTGCGGGTAAGCCGGGGGAAACAAAATAATTGCAGGAAGAGTCGGGGCATGATACAATACTGGTATATTTCTTTTGCAGAGTGGCATTTTAAGCCAATGAGGCGGCAGAAGTTACCATTATTGTATCACGCCCCGACTCTTGTCTGGGGCAGCAATTTTTTTTGCAAATAGGCTTTCGGAATTTCAGGGAGCAGAATCAGGCATCAGGGCTGAACGGCACCTGGAAAAGCGGGGGAACCGGTCCCAGGGAGTTCCGGCGAGCTGTATGATATGCGGCCTGGAGATGCCGAGAGCATATGGCAAAGAAACAGGAGGTACGGCATGGCAAGGGTTGCGGCGATAGGACATCAGGATTTCAGCCAGGTAATACAGAATCATTATTTTTATGTTGACAAGACGAAGTTTATCAAAGAGTGGTGGGAAAACGGGGACGCTGTCACTTTGATTACCCGTCCAAGGCGTTTCGGAAAGACGTTGAATATGAGCATGCTGGAACAGTTCTTCAGCCTGGACTATGCGGGCAGGGGGGATTTGTTTGAAGGGCTTTCCATCTGGCAGGAAAAATTGCCTGACTGTGGGGAAAGTTCTGTCGTACAAAAAAGTTCTGCCCGCGGGAAGATTTCTGCCAGGGAAGAACCTGTTGATAAGGACTGCATGTACAGACAGCTGCAGGGGACGTTCCCTGTTATCAGCCTTTCCTTTGCCAAAGTCAAGGAGAACAATTTTTCCGGCGCAAAGAAGCAGATTTGCCAGATTATAACGGAAGCGTATAATAAGTATGATTTTCTGGCTGACAGTGACTGTCTGAACCGGAACGAAAAGGACGAGTTCTGGAAGGTTTCACCGGAAATGGAAGAATACCGCGCAGCCAATGCTATGAATGTTTTATCGAATTATCTGTATCGCTATTATGGGAAAAAAGTGCTTATCTTTCTGGACGAGTACGATACGCCCATGCAGGAGGCCTATGTGCATGGGTATTGGAAGGAAATTGTAGATTTTATCAAGGGGATGTTCAATGCCACGTTTAAGACGAATCCCTATCTTGACCGGGCAATCCTGACCGGTATTACAAGAGTCAGTAAGGAGTCAATTTTTTCGGATCTGAATAACCTGGAGGTGGTGACCACAGCTTCCAATAAATATGCCGATTCGTTCGGTTTTACGGAGGACGAAGTGTTTGCAGCATTGGAGGAGTACGGACTGGACGACAGGAAAGCTGACGTGAAAAAGTGGTATGATGGATTTATATTTGGAAAAAGAAGAGATATCTATAATCCATGGTCCATCATTAATTTCCTGGATAAGGGAGAACTTGCCGCCTACTGGGCAAATACCAGCGCCAACAGTCTGGCGGGAAAACTGATCCGGGAGGGAAATCCGGATGTGAAGATGATCATGGAAGATTTGCTTCAGGGAAAAACCTATCATACCGTGATTGACGAGCAGATTGTCTTCAGCCAGCTTGACTTTCGGGAAAGCGCCGTCTGGAGCCTGCTTCTGGCCACCGGCTACCTGAGGGCGGAGCGGGTGACTTTCAATGAAAGGACGGGGAAGACAGAGTATGACCTGGCTCTGACGAACAGGGAAGTCAGGCTTATGTTCGAGCATATGATCGATGACTGGTTCATGGAGTACACGCCGGCGTACAATGGATTTGTGAAAGCGCTGCTGAAGGGAAATCTCAGGGAGATGAACCATTATATGAACCGGGTTGCCATGGAGACTTTCAGCTTCTTTGACAGCGGGAACAAACCTTCTGAGAAGACGGAACCGGAAAGATTTTACCACGGTTTTGTTCTGGGGCTGCTGGTGGATCTGAGAGGGCGCTATACAGTCACTTCAAACCGGGAGAGCGGGCTTGGACGGTATGATATATTGCTGGAGCCCTGCGGAGAAGATTTCTCGGAATACATGCCCGCGACTGAAAACAGTTTCCGGTGTAATCCGAATGTGCGGTCTGATAATTGCGATAAAGATGCAATTATTATCGAATTCAAGGTTCTTGATGCTGAGGACGGTGAGAAAACCCTGGAGGATACGGTGCATTCTGCATTGGAGCAGATTGAGCAGATGCAGTATGCCGCTGTTCTGGAAGCAAAAGGGATACCGGCAGAGCGCATCAGAAAGTATGGTTTTGCGTTCCAGGGCAAGCGGGTTTTGATCGGTTAGGAAAAAGATTTTCAAAAAATTTTCTTTCGGGTGTTGAATGCTTTATGAATATCTGATGCGATAGAACAAATGTTTGTTTCCGGACCTGAAACAGGAAGAAGGGCTGTTTTAGCAGGAGCGGACAGGACTGCTGTGGGAGAGTATGGGTAATTATGGGAAAAGATGGCAGAGACTATGAAGCATTTGAGATTTTTGAACAGATACAGAGTGAGGAAAGACAGAAGGAAACCGTCCCGCAGCCATTGTCCCAACGCAGGATTACAGAAGTTCTTTCCTTTGAGGAGGCTCCTTATTTTGAGATAGAATATGATGCAGGTCCGGTACAGGATGGGGAAATCATACAGGTACCGGGAGCGGTTCCCCTGCCCGGTGTTCCTGCAGGAGCGGAAAAAGGAACGGAAGCATGGAACCCGGCCGGAACAGGGGACGAAAAGGAAGCATGGAACCCGGCCGGAACAGGGGACGAAAAGGAAGCATGGAACCCGGCC
>CAJUFB010000001.1:93506-94949 GCA_910585805.1 uncultured Acetatifactor sp. | reverse complement strand
GGAACAGGGGACGAGAAGGAAGCATGGAACCCGGCCGGAACGGCGGAAGAGAAGGAAGCGCCAGGGTTAGCAGGGGTAGAAGAGAAAAAAGCAGCTGCATGGGCTTCAGCGGAAGCGGCGGAAAGAAAGGAGAATAAGACGGCGCTGTCCGCATGGAAATGGCCGTTCGGGCAGCAGCCTGTCCCGGAACATATCGAAAGTCGGGAAGAGGACCCGGTCCGGGAACTGTTCAACAGGATGCGGGATATTGCCAGGGAGGACAGGTACCCTGGTTTCCGCAACTCTAATTTCTACGATCAGAGGATGCAGCGGGAAAATGCAAAGACCTTCTATAAACAGGGGATGTTTATGAAGGATTTCGAGGATGAGTATGAGAAGACAGTACCGTATTCTTCTTACTTTCCCAACTATCAGATGATGGGCTATGACCAGCTGCGAACCTTTTTTACCTGGAGAACGCAGATTCGGAAGGAAAAAGTGGAACATATCTCGCTGTCCTATGCTTATTTGTATATTTATGAGCTGCTGAACAATATAGGCGTGGACAGCCCGGAGGAAGGGCTGGGGCGACTGCTGTTTTTCTGGGAGGCCTTTCGGGTATATGACAAATCGGTGGACAAATATGTGCCGAGATGGCTGAAGGATTATCATATTTATTACGAATTGCCCCGGAGTTTCCCTGATTTTGTGGAGGAGAACGGGCTGGAGGCTTATTATTCGGGCATGAAGGATGAGGAAGAGGGCTTTGACTTTTATTGTGCCATTTCCAAATATGATATCAGGAAATCTGTCTTTTACGGAGAAGGGCGGGAGGATATGATTCAGAGGTGTTTCTTCTTTACTCTGGAACGCCTTCGGGAAGCGTTGGCAAAAGGCGGTTTTGCATTTGAGTCCTGTCTGTTTCAGCCTGCCCGGAATATGTCCATATGGGTTCCTTTCAAGGGGGCATTATTTTATCCGTCTGTCAGGCAGAGAGACAGGAAGGTAGTGCTGTCCAGAAGGGAAGTCTATGTATGCAGTCATAATGAATGGACATGCAGTGCCATGATTACTGCGGACAGCGGCAGGCGGCTTCTGGGATATGTGATGAAGCAGACGGAGGCTGTACTCAGGGGAGTGACGAAATTCAAATATAAACTTTCCGCGAATCCGAATATGCTCAGCCCTGTAATGGCGGACGAACTGAAAAAGGCAGGTATATGCCTGGAAACCGTCATTACGGATGCGGTGAAGGCATTCTATAAGGAAGAGAACAGAACGATTGTTCGAGTTAATGCGGGAGCGCTGGAAAAAATCCGCCGGGAAGCTTATGCAATCCAGGAAAAGCTGACAGTTCCGGAAGAGGGCATTTCGCTTTCGGAGCATACGGTGCCGGAAGGGGGTATTTTGCTTTCGGAGCATACGGTGCCGGAAGGGGGTATTTTGCTTTCGGAGCATACGGTG
>CAJUFB010000001.1:83795-93406 GCA_910585805.1 uncultured Acetatifactor sp. | reverse complement strand
CCGGAGGAAGTAATTTTGTTTTCGGGGTTGGCAGGCGCAGAGGCTGTACGTGATGCATATGGGGAGGACCAGGCGCAGAGGTTGGTTGTAGCGGGAGATGTGCCCGGCAAAAAAGACGCATCGAAGAGCCGGGAGGAATCCGCAGAAGGAGAAAACGTCTCGAAAAAGAATCTGATTGCAGATCAGAAGGATATACCGGACATAATGCTGGCAGAGCTTCCGGACGGAATGAGGACAGAACTGCCGCATTCGAATCAGGATACCCGCATTCAGGCGGCTGAATATACTGAAAAAGATACCGAAAATGACGAATGGAAAGCATTGGGAGAAGCATTGACGGAGACGGAGCGGCAGGCACTGAGTATCATTTTGAATGATAAAACAAAGCTGAAGCTGTTCGCCGACCAGCAGGGCATTATGCTGGAGGTTCTGGCGGAGGGCATTAACGAAAAAGCATCCGATATGGTCGGTGACGGACTGTTGGACAATGACTTTGAAGTCTATGAGGATTATCTGGAGAATGTGGGGAAAATGCTGGACGGGCCAATGTGCAGAAGCATCTGATGGTACAGCAGCCCGACGGATGGTTTGGGCGGGAACTTCACGGCGTCGACGGGATGGACTGCCATATCAGGGGCCTGCTGAAGCTTGGCGTGGAAGCGGCACAGCCCTGCATTCAGAAGGCTGCTGCTGCCCTGATGACACCGGAGACTGCAGGGCAGCATAATAACTGGTTTCGGGGCGGAGAGGGCAGGAGTGCGAACACTAATTTCTGCCTGCCCCGATTTCTGACAGCATTCTATGTACTGAAAAACAAAGGTCTGCTTCCCGGCTGCCTGCCGTCGGGAAATTTATTCGGAAGCCAGTCTGAACTGATCTACTAACTGCTTCAGCCCCGCAGCCTCGGCGGAGAGCTGTTCGCTGGCGGAGGCGCCTTCCTGAGCCGTGGCGCTGTTGCTCTGTACTACCATGGATATCTGGTTGATCCCCTCGGAAACCTGCCATACGGCGTCGGACTGTTCGTTGGATATCGTTGCAATGCCGTCGATGGAATCCACGACAGCCTGGATGCTGCGCACTACCTCTGACAGGATCTGGGCGGTTTCACTGGCGATGCCGGTTCCGGCATCAACCGCATCTGAAGAATTCTGTATCAGGGCGGAAGTGTTCCGGGCAGCTTCGGCAGACTTGCCTGCCAGACTGCGTACTTCTTCTGCCACAACGGCAAATCCCTTTCCCGCGCTGCCTGCCCTGGCGGCTTCCACGGCAGCGTTCAGAGCCAGGATATTGGTCTGGAAAGCGATATCTTCGATGGTCTTTAAGATCTTTCCGATCTCATTGGAACAGTTCTGTATTTTATCCATGGAATCCATCAGTTTCTTCATCTGCTGATTGCACAGGGAGACTTCTTCACCGGCTCTGTGGGTCTGGCTGCGGACTTCCAGGGCATTGCCGGCCGTATTTTTCGCCTGGGAGGAAATCTCATTGATCTGTGCTGCCAGTTCTTCTACCGCACTGGCCTGTTCTACCGTTCCCTGGCTCAGCGTCTGGGCGCTGGAGGAAAGCTGACAGCTGGCGGAGGATACCTGACTGGCGGAGCAGTTTACCTGACGGATGATATGGCTCAGTTCCAGCTTCATATTGCGCATGGAGATCAGGATATTCCGAAAACTTCCCACATACACTTCCTCATGCTCGGTGCGGACATTCAGATTCTGGCCGGCAAGCTGGGTCAGCAGATAATCGATATCATTGAGCACGGTACTTAGCCCTTCCACCAGAGAAGCGGTGGAACGTGCCAGCATGCCTGTCTCGTCTCTGCTTTTGATCTTCGGAACAGGAGTGTCCAGATCGCCGTCCACAAGCTGCTGCATCCGTTTTGCGCAGGCTTTCATGGGTTTGCTGATACTGTTTGCCAACAGCAGGGCGACTACGATGGAGATCAGGATGCTGCCGGCCATTACCAGAATGTTGATCAACATGCCATTATAAGTGGAAGCAAGGTAATTCATCTGAGGAGCAGTCACCGCAATGCTCCAGCCGTCTGTGCCGTTTACAGGCGCATAAGCCATGAACATTTTACCCGCAGGGCTGTCATAGCCGCCGAAACCGTTTTTTCCCTGGCGCATGGTTTCATGGAGAGCAGCCAGGTCTTTCAGTGAGGAATCGGTTTTGGCTTCGTTTTCAATATTCTGGACAGTGATGGTGTCCAGGGTAATATCTGCGATGGTGTCGCCGGACTTATTGATCATATAGGCTCTGCTGTTTTCCCCGATCTGAATGGAAGAAACGATATCGTTCAAAAAGGTTTCAGGGGGAACAAAATATACCACTCCTATAATGGAGGAGCCGTGGATACCATCGGCATACAGAGGAGCCGCCACCATAATGGACAGTTCTCCGGTAATCTTACTGATCAGTGGCTCCGACACGAAAACATTGCCCTGCATGGCCTGTTTTACGTATTCGCGGTCCGAATAATCGTTTCCGTCAAAAATGCTGATGCCGTCCGGCCCGATGATATTTCCCCGCTGAAAATTGTGCATGGAACAGCGCTCGTCAATGATGGACTTTTTTTCATCCGCCGGCACTTCCGGGTCGGCTAACTGAGGAATGCAGCCCGTGTCCATGGCTACATTCCTGTATGCCGTCAGTTCCTGCTCTACGCGTTCCGCGGCAAGTACTGCGGTTTCGCTCATCATGTGGTCCACGGTGGAGATGGTGCTGCGGTAATTCGGAACAATGCCGGAAAGACCCGCCGCAACCAATGCCGTCACTATTGTCACGATGAGGCATAAGGTTATTTTGGTACGAATGCTTTTCATTTCATCTTACCCCCATTAGTATAGATTGGTTTAAAATTCCAAATTTATTATACGAGGGGACTTTCCGGTTTGTCAACTGTTTCGAAGAGCAAAGTATAGTCAGTCGTCAATTTCATATTCCAGTATAGTACCGGCAGCGGCATCAATCTTATACTCATATTCATAGCCATTATATTCAAACTCTATTTCATATACGGCAAATCCGTCGTCATATTCCTGATGGACCTTGAGTTTTCTGACCTGGGAGGCGCTGAGCCCCGCATGGGAGAGGGCGGCGGCTTTGGCGGCTTCTTCGCCGATATCCGTGACGGAAGAAGGGGAGTCATTGTTCTCAATTCCATTTCCGTGTTCATGACTGCCATGGTTTTCCGTTTTCTGCGCCAGTACAGCGCCGGAATACAGATCAATCTCGTACTTGTATTCTGTGCTGCCCACCGTGAATTCCACTTCGTAGCATTCCGGCCGGCCGTTGTCGTACTCAAGCCAGACATTTATATATTTTACGGTATCCGCAGAAATCCCGGCATTTGCCAGAGCCTGTTCTTTGGCGGCTTCTTCGCCGATGTACTGATTGCCTGACTGCTGGGAACCGGACGGGGCAATGGTGTCCTCAGGCTGCTGAGAACTGGCTGCGGTATCGCCGGGCTGTTGGGAGCCGGCCGCAGGCTGAGAGGTGGCAGGCTGCTGCCCGGTGATTCCTTCCGTCTTTGCGGCGCCTTTATTTTCGGCCTCGTATTTCATCACCTGACCTGTGCGGGCATTAATGTCATATTCGTATTCCGTGGTCCCGGCGCAGAATTCGATCTCATATACCATAACTCCGTCTTCGCTGTCAAATTCGGCCTTAACCCTGGTGACATCCCCGGCATTGATACCGGCATGCCCATACGCGATTTCCAGTGCGGAATCCTGGCTGATATACGCCTTGTCGCTGGCGGCGCCGCTCTGGGCAAGGGATTGGGAGGAAAGGCTTTTGGACTGGGAAATCAGCGCAATCTCCGTAATGGACAGCGGCACCAGATTCTCGATAGTGAGGGTGGGGTCCTGGGACATTACTTCCTGTATCAGCGCAGCCTTACCCGGAGAGATGCCGTAATTCAGGGCCAGCTCCTCCGGGGCGGAGGTGTCATTTAATGTCTGGCTGAGCACTGTGCCTTCCAGATTACCGTCCTGTAAGGCGGTACCGATAATGGAAGAGATGCGTTCCTGGAGCGCGGCGGATTTTTCGGAATCCTCATTTTCCACTGTGACCAGAATGGCATTCTGCAGGTCGCTCAGATACCCTTTCTGCAGCATGGAGCCGATAACGGCGTTTACCGCCACGGTGATGTCGACGTCTGTCAGATCCATTCCGTTTAGAATCGTCCAGCCATCCTCATTGAGCCCTTCGGCATTGACGATTCTCTCGTCCGCGTTGACTGTCAGTGCGATACTGGGATTTACGTCCAGGATAACGAGACTGTTTGCCGCCAGATAACTGTCCCCGATTCCCAAATTCCGGGAGTCTGCATTTAAAGCGTCTGCCCCCGCCATGCCGTTTGCGGTGTCCGCATCCTGAGCATCGGTATCTGCGAAATAAATATCTGCATTTGAGGAATCCGCATCCGGTATATCTGGATTACGTTTGCTATTAACTGAAATACCGATAATTACAATTCCCGTGCATATACAGAGTACCAGAATGGCGGCCAGGCTTCCCCATTTGAGCCAGATTTTCCTGTTTCTCCTGTGGCTGAATGCTTCGGAGACAAGATTGTCATCGATTTCTCCAATGGCGCTCAGCAGTTTTTCGCTGGAATGTGTTTCTGTCCTGGAATGCACTTGTTCCATGGAATGCTTTTTTTCCGTGGAGCGCATTTCTTCTGTAAAATGTTCGTCTTTCATTTTCATATATGAATTTCCTCCTTTTCAAGGTGCGCTTTCAATTCGTTCCGCATACGGAAAAGCAGGGATGTAATTTTGCTTTCACTCATACCGCTGGATGCGGCGATATCCCGTATGGGGCATAGATACCAGTAGCGGCGGATAAAGATATTGCGTTTCTGCCGTGGCTGTGCATATAAAAAGCGGTTGATGGATCTGGCCAGGTCCATTTCCTCAATATACTGTTCCACACTGTTTTCCGCCGGAATGCATTCTTCCAGCTCCGACAATACAAGCGATGTCTGCCCCAGTCCGCGCTTTTCGGCAGTGTAATGCTTAAAGCGGTTGAGAGACAGATTGCGGGTGATCCTGCCCAGATAGGCTGACAGCCGGCCGGGGCGGTGTGGCGGCATGGATTTCCAGGCCCCCAGCCAGGTGTCGTTGACACATTCCTGGGCGTCTTCGGTATTATGCAGAATGTTGTAGGAAATGGAATGGCAGTAACTGCCGTATCGCTCCGCGGTTACAGCGATGGCTTTTTCGTCCCGCTTCCAGTACAGTGTGATGATCTCTTCGTCGTTCATTACATCCTCCTTTCCCTGTGATGTAAAGGCCTTTCACTTATATACACAACAAAAATGACGGTTCATTGCATTAAAATAGAAAATATTTTATTTTTTTCATAGACAGTATACTGCAATGGCCGGAATCTTTCCAGTATATGATTTCCTGCTTTCAGCCATTTCCTGGCTGATATGAAATTTCATAAAGGGGAGTTTGGGTCAGGGGAACTTTTGACAGCCTCTGGCAGGTGTTATATTGCTTGACAACACCTGTCAATGAGAATAAAATGAAGGAAAAGAACAGAGGAGGTTTTTTCATGAACAGATTAAAGGACAAAGTGGCTATCGTTACAGGTTCTACCAGCGGCATCGGCATAGCCCATGTCTACGCGGCGGAGGGAGCGAAGGTTATCGTCTGCGGACGCCGGGTGGAAAAGGGGGAAGCTGTGGCGGAAGATAAGAATATGTTACCGGACAGATCATCACTGTAGACGGAGGTTTGAACTCGCATACTCCCACGGTGGCCCAGTTCCGCGCCATAGGTTCCCGTACCTGGTAAACCCTTCTGTTTTTGGCTTTTTGCGAAACAGATCGTATCCGTTATTTTCCGTATTGTATTTTGGCGGAGGCAGCCCATGAAAATTACAGGACTTCACATCCAGAATTTCAAATCCATCCGTGACATGCAGATTCCGGATATTGAGAATGCCCTGATCCTGGTGGGGCAGAACAATACCGGAAAAACCACCGTGCTGGATGCCATCCGGGCGGTGGGCGGTGAATACCGGATCGGCCCGGAGGATTTCGGGGAAGCCGGAGCAAAAATCCGTATTCACGTATCCCTGTCGTTTTCGGAGGAGGATCTGGATCTGCTGCGGCGCAGAGGCGTGGTCAGCCAGTACCGGAAAAGGGAGACGTGGATGCATGATTTTTGCCGGAAGCTGCCTTCTTTTTCCGATCATGTGCTTACCTTTACCATGACGGCAAACCGGGACGGCAGGATCCGCTATCAGGACGGTGTGAACAAGAATAATCCATTTATTAAAGATGTATTTCCCAGGATATACCATGTGGATACGGAACGCCGCCTGGAGCAGCTGCAGCGGGATCTTTTGCTGTTGCAGGAGGATGAGCTTCTGAAGCGGATGCGTTCGGGCTGCTGCATGTTCAATCAGGCAAGAGACTGCAATCACTGCTTTCACTGCATCGGGCTTATCGAGCAGAAGACGCCTGGGGAACTGGACGCGCTGGAGACCTCCAAATTGTTGGACTATAAGCTTTATCAGCTGAATCTGGATACTTTTGCCCGCATGGTCAATGACTGTTTTCAGAAAAACGGAGGCCGTGAGCATATCCTTTACTCCATGAACCGGGATGTGGAGAAGATTCTGGAGGTCACTGCCCGGATCCTCCATCCGGCGCAGAATGTGCCCCGGCCTATTTCCCATATGGGGAAAGGGATGCGTTCCATCTATCTGTTTTCATTACTGGAAGCCTATACACAGATTGAGGAGAATCTGTCCAGCATCATCATGATCGAGGACCCGGAGATATTTCTGCATCCCAGCCTTCAGAAGGTATGCGGCACGATCCTTTATCGTCTGGCGGCGAAGAACCAGGTTATTTTTACCACCCATTCTCCCAATCTGCTGCCCAATTTCAACAGCAGGCAGATCAGACAGGTCATCCATCAGCAGGACGGCTCCAGTGATGTCCGGGAGAAGACGGATATCAGCGCCATTCTGGATGATCTGGGCTATACGGCGGGAGATCTGATGAATGTGAATTTCGTGTTCATCGTGGAGGGTAAGCAGGATAAGTCCCGTCTGCCGCTTCTGCTTGGCAGGTATTACGCTGAGACTGTGGACAGCGAGGGAAATCTGTCCCGGATCGCCATCATTACCACCAACAGCTGTACGAATATCAAAACCTATGCCAATCTGAAATATATGAACCAGATTTACCTGCGTGACCAGTTTCTCATGGTCCGAGACAGCGACGGCAAGGACCCGGCTGTCCTGGGAAGCCAGCTGTGCCGTTACTATGAGGAGCGCAACAGGGAGGATATGGATAAGCTGCCCCAGGTTCGGCCTGAAAATGTGCTGATCCTGAAGTATTATTCTTTTGAGAATTATTTTCTGAACCCGAAGGTCATGGCCCGGCTGGGCGTTGTGGAGTCCGAGGAAGCTTTTTATGAGACACTTCTGGAAAAATGGAAGGAATATCTCCATCGGCTCAAAAGCGGCCGGCACCTGACGGAAGTCCTGGGATTCGAGATGGAGAGTACGGAGGATATCAAACAGCATATGGAAGAAATCCGTATATACATGCGGGGACACAATCTGTTTGACATCTTTTATGGGAAGTACAGGGAACAGGAGAAGGAACTGCTGGAGCGGTATATCGAGCTGGCGCCGAAGGAGGATTTTCAGGACATTTTTGCGGCGCTGGAGCGTTTTCCTTATTTTGAGGGAAAGCGGGTGTGATGATGTGCTGCGGGTATAAAGCCGTGAGGCTTTCATGGCAGACACTGATCTTTGAGGGGCAGGGAATTTCGCGGTTTTAGAGAGTATTATACTGCATAACGCCAGAATTTACCGTACCGCATTGGTTAAACGTATATGGTTGGCGTTATGTAGTTGGGTTACTTGAAATTTTAACTGTTAAGCAGTATATATTCGGAAAAAGCCAGCAATGATGAGGGGTATTCTGATCGGAACGATATTACGAAGAAAAACATATGGTTAACAGACAAAAACTGAATGCCGTCAGCACAGCATGGTGTGGAGGATTGGCGGAGGAATGCAAAAAGAAAGCCAGAACGTATGAAGCCTGTCCGGACGTTCTGGCTTTTGAGTACAGTTTCGCTGAATGGAAAAGCGTCAGGGCTTAACGGGGCAGAAGTCGAACCCCTGCTCCATTTCCTTGGACAGCTTAACCAGGAATGTGAAAACCTTCCGGGGCTGCCAGTGAGAGAGAACGGATCAATCAGGCGTATCAGGAATTTTTAGAATTTTAGAAAAAATGGGCTGATCCCTTACACCCCTTGCATTTTGCAGGCAGGCATGTTATACTTTTAACGATAAAAGGAAATGTTTACAAGAAAATTGCAGCAGTTATTTTGCGGCAGTTCCAGAATGTTTCCAGGCTTATTTGGAAAATCAGGAAAAGACGACGATTTCTAAAAAACAGAGTGCCGGAAAGGCAGAAAGGATGTAAGTACAAAAATGAAGCAGGGTTTTGATGATATCATGGCAAGGGTAAAGCAATGCGGGAAGAAGACAGTGTCCGTATCCGTGGCGCAGGATTCCGCAGTGCTGGAAGCCGTGAAGGAAGCCAAAGAGAGAGGCATTGCGGATGCGATCCTGGTAGGAGACGAGGAAAAGATCAGGGAAGTGGCCGCTTCCATCGGCATGGATCTGGATGGATATGAGATAATTCACGAGCCGGATATGATTGCGGCATCTCTGAAAGCCGTGAAGCTGGCTCACGACGGAAAAGCGGATATGTATATGAAAGGCCTGATCGATACCAAGGATTTCCTGAAGAGCGTCCTGGACAAGGAAGTAGGCCTGCGCACCGGCAATCCGCTTTCCCATGTGGCGGTATTCGAGGTGGAAGGCTATGACAGGCTCCTGTTCCTCACCGACGTGGCATTTATGACTTATCCTACACTGGAGGATAAGATGCACATTATCCAGAACACTGTTCCTGTATGCAATGCCTGCGGCGTGGACATGCCCAAGGTAGCGCCCCTGGCGGCAGTAGAAGTAGTGAATCCCAAGATGGCTGTCACAGTGGAGGCGGCGGAGCTGACAAAGATGTGCGAGGAAGGCAAAATCACAGGCTGTATCGTTGACGGACCTCTTTCCCTTGACCTTGCCGTCGACCCGGAGGCCGCAAAGCACAAAGGAGCCACAGGCAGGAAGATCCAGGGCGATGCGGATGTGCTGCTCTTCCCGGATATTCATGCGGGCAATGTGACCTACAAGGCGATTGTACATATGTCAAAGATGCGCAACGGCGGCATCCTCACCGGCACCAAGGTTCCCGTTATCCTCACAAGCCGCTCCGACAGTTTCGAGACCAAGGTGAATTCTATCGCGCTTGCAGCAGTGGTATCTGAAGAACTGCAAAAGAACGCATAATCAATTCTATATACGCGGAACTTAAAAAACAGCGTATATCCCGCGGTGCCCAGAGGATTTACGGACGCGTTACTTTGCGGCCGGAAATGCTCTGCTCATGAATGGTACAGGACGGGATATACGCGGAACTTAAAAACAGCGTATATCCCGGCCGGTACCCAGAGGATTTACGGACGCGTTACTTTGCGGCCGGAAATGCTCTGCTCATGAAT
>CAJUFB010000001.1:0-83695 GCA_910585805.1 uncultured Acetatifactor sp. | reverse complement strand
GGTACAGGACGGGATATACGCGGAACTTAAATAGGAGAATAAAAAATGTCTGTCAAAAGCTTGATCATCAATCCGGGCTCAACCTCCACCAAGATCGGTGTATTCGAGGACGAGACCCTTTTATTTGAAGAAACCTTAAGGCATTCCACCGAGGAGATCGGCCGGTTTGCCAATATTGTAGAGCAGAAGGATTTCCGCAAGAATATCATCACAGACCTTCTGAGATCCAAAGAATTCGATATAAAGAGCCTGAATGTGATCGTGGGGCGCGGCGGTATGCTGAAGCCTATTCCCGGAGGAACCTATGCTGTGACGGAGGAACTTCTGGAGGATCTCAAGAAAGGGGTTCAGGGACAGCATGCGTCCAACCTGGGCGGTATCCTGGCAAAGGAAATCGGTGATTCCATCGGTGTGCCTTCTTACATAGTAGATCCTGTAGTTGTGGATGAGCTGATGCCCATCGCCAGGTATTCCGGCGTGCCGGAGCTTCCCCGTGTCAGCATTTTTCACGCATTGAACCAGAAAGCCGTAGCGAAGAGATACGCGAAGGAGATTGGGAAACCATATGAGTCTCTGCGCCTGGTGGTAGTCCATATGGGCGGCGGTGTGTCTGTAGGCGCACATGAAAACGGCAGAGTGATTGATGTGTTTAACGCCCTGGACGGCGACGGCGCGTTTTCGCCTGAGCGGGCAGGCGGCGTGCCCAACGGCGCGTTGATCAAAATGTGCTTTTCCGGTAAATATACGGAGAAGGAAGTATATGGCAAGATGGTGGGCAAGGGTGGTTTCAATGCTTATCTGGGTACCAACGACATGCGCGAAGTGACAAAGCGGGCCGATGAAGGAGATGAGAAGGCGGCGGAAGCCAAGCAGGCATTCCTTCTTCAGGTGGCAAAGGATATCGGCTCCATGGCCTGTGTCCTGAACGGCAAGGTGGACCAGATCATCGTCACCGGCGGTATCGCCTACGGCGCGGATGTGGTTGCGGCGCTGAAGGAGCGGGCGGAATGGATTGCGCCATTTACCGTATACCCCGGTGAGGATGAGCTGCTGGCTCTGGCGCAGGGAGCGCTTCGCGTGCTGAACGGCGAGGAAGAGGCCATGGCATATTGATGCTTTAGATAACAAATGAGGTCAGAAGAAACCCCGAAGCTGTAATCCGCAGTAGTATCGCAGCATGTTACAGCCCGGGGTTTTTATTGTGATTGACACGATCTCCTGTTCCTGTCCGGCTGAATTGCCCCGACAGGGGGATATTTATTGGAGGAGATCAGCCGGTTACTTTGCTGAATACGGGGAGTTGGCTGTATTGATCCGGGTTTGCGGCATTCCCGGGATGTATCCGCATGTATGTTGGCTGACGTATGATTTCGATATTTATTGGGACAATGTGTCAGATTCATCCGCATGCATGTTGGCTGATGCCCTGCGGAATGCGCAGATGTAAGCGGTTGTTTTAGAAACGAACGGCAGGAAGCCTGAAAATCAGGGAGTGAGGGCTGCCTGCACAGGGAGAAAACACATGAGTATCAGAAGAAGAGTGATCGATTATTCCAGAGGAGATAATCTGTATCATTTCTGGAAGCTGTATCGGCTGCAGAAGAAGGCTAAGGCAGGTTTTCTCAGGGATATCCTGACCTTTCTGATGAGCAGGAGCGCCCACCGCCACGGCGGGTATGTGGGTCCGGATACCGTGTTTCAGGGGATTCCCACCCTTCCCCACGGACTGCATGGAATCTTCATATCCCGTTTTGCGGTCATTGGAGAGGAATGCTGGATCTATCAGAACGTAACCATCGGGGAGGTTAACAGAAAAGCGCCTGTTATCGGGAATAACTGTCTGATCGGAGCCGGCGCGATCCTCCTGGGCGATATTAAGATCGGCAATCATGTCAGGATAGGCGCGGGAGCTGTGGTAAATACGGATGTCCCGGATAACAGCACGGTGGTCGCCCAGGCGGTACGTATTATCGAAAGGGCGCAGCAGCGGGACTTATGACGGATATTTTATGCTCACGGCTAAAAACACTGGCAGACCTGAAGCATAACGAGTGAGCGTTTGTACAATGTGGGGCAAAAAGCGGCAAACAAATGCACGCATAAGCATATTTTCTGAGTGACAGGATCTATGGACTGGTGTATAATGGGGCATTGGAAACTTGTCGGGAGGTAATTAGGACATGCAAATGATCAAGAAATTTTTCGAACCGGTGGATATGACGCAGGGGTCTCCCTGGCAGAAGATCGTGTTTTTTACGGTGCCTATGCTGGTGGGAAATGTCGCTCAGCAGCTCTATAACACCGTGGACAGTGTGGTTGTGGGAAATTATGTGGGCGACAATGCCCTGGCGGCGGTGGGCAGCGCCGGCCCTATCCTGAATCTGCTGATCGTCTTATTCGTGGGCATCAGTGTGGGCGCAGGTATCATGGTGTCTCAGTATTTCGGAGCCAGGGAGCGGGAGGAACTGTCTTCCACCATCGGTAACTGTATCACACTGACAGCCATTGCCACAGTCTTCGTGATGGTAGTGGCATCTTTTTTTGCCAGGCCTCTGCTGGAACTTCTGGATACGCCGGAATCCATCATAGACTGGTGCCATGGTTATCTGCTGATCTTGTTTATTGGCTCCGGCGGGCTGGCTTACTACAACATTCTTGGGGGTATCCTGCGGGGACTGGGGGATTCCATGTCTGCCCTGGCCTATCTGCTGGTGTCCACGGTGGTGAATATCATCCTGGACCTGGTGTTTGTGGCGAAGCTGGGGATGGGCGTCAACGGTGTGGCGCTGGCTACCGTGATTGCCCAGGCGATTTCCGCCCTGCTGTGCCTGTTCCGTCTGATGCGGATGACGGAGATCTTCGATCTGAAGCCCGCTTATCTGAAACTGCAGCGGAAGCATACCGCGAAGATCATTCAGCTGGGACTTCCTTCCGGCATCACCCAGGCGATCTTCTCCATGGCCATGATCGTGGTGCAGTCCCTGACCAACAGCTTCGGGGAAATGTTCATCGCCGCCAATGTGATCGTCATGCGCGTGGACGGCTTTGCCATGATGCCGAACTTTTCGTTTGGAACGGCGCTGACTACCTATGCCGGGCAGAATGTGGGCGCGAAGATGTATGACAGGGTGGAGAAGGGCGCAAAACAGGGAACCGTGATCGCCATGGCAGTGTCTGCCGTGCTTACGGGGCTGATATTGCTGTTTGGAAAAGCATTGATGGGCATCTTTACAAAGACGCCGGAGCTGGTGGAGCTGAGCCGGGAGATGATGGGCATACTGGCAGTGGGGTACATTGCCATGGCGGTTACCCAGAGCCTGTCGGGCGTGATGCGCGGCGCCGGGGACACCATGACGCCCATGTGGATTTCCATCGCCACCACGCTTCTGATCCGTGTGCCCATTGCCTACGGGCTTGCCTTCCTGACCCGTTCTCCGGAATTCCCGGGCGGCAGGCAGGAGTGCATCTTTATCTCTCTGCTGGTTTCCTGGCTGCTGGGAGCGGTGGTTACTTTCTTCTTCTACAGGCGGGGTAAGTGGAAGGAAAAGGCTGTCTGAACCTGAAAAGCTGAAAAACAGCGGCGGACAGCCGGGAAACAGCACAAAAAAATGTTATAAAAGTGTTGACATTTCCCAGATTCTGGCCTATACTGGTATTAGTTTGATGATGATGAGAGTGTAAGAGTGGCTTACGGGCCACTCTTAATTGCATGTTGGCAACAATTCAGCCGTCTGCCGTAGTTGTCCGGCTGGAAGTGTCTGACTGCCTGTATCTCCGGTTTGAAAAGTTCAGGGAGGAGCGAAATGTCCCGCAGAGAAGAATATGAATTGAGAACAGAACAGCTGCTGCAGCCCATTGCGGAAGCAAACGGCGTGAGCATCTATGATATTGAATATGTGAAGGAAGGCAGCGATCACTACCTTCGCGCGTACATTGACAAGCCGGAAGGAGTGAATATCCAGGACTGTGAGAATGTCAGCCGCCGCCTCTCCGATGAGCTGGATAGAGAAGATTTTATTCCGGAGGCGTATATCCTGGAGGTCAGCAGCCCGGGACTGGGCCGTACCCTGAAGAAGGATAAGCATTTGCAGGCGGGCATCGGCCAGGAAGTGGAGATCAGGCTTTTCAAACCCATCGATAAGTGCAGGGACTTTTCGGGGGTGCTTGAGGGCTTTGACAGGGAGCAGGTTACCATCAGGAACGAAGATACTCCCATTACACTGAAACGAGCGGATATAGCCGTGATTCGGCTGGCGATTGATTTTTAGATTCTGGAGACGGAAAGGTTTGGCGGAGAGCCGGAATGGAGGAAATGATGAACAAGGAGTTAATGGAAGCGCTTGATATTTTGGAAAGGGAAAAGGAGATCAGCAAGGAAACCTTATTCGAGGCAATCGAGAATTCACTGCTGACTGCCTGCAAGAATCATTTTGGCAAGGCGGACAATGTGCATGTCGAGATTGACAGGGATACCTGTGATTTCCTGGTGTATGCGGAGAAGGAGGTCATGCCCACCGAGGAAGAGGTGGAGGATCCCTGCCTGCAGATTTCCCTGGACGATGCAAGAGTGCTTTCCGCCAGAGCAAAAGTCGGCGACATGCTCCATGTGGAGATCAAGTCCAAAGAATTCGGGCGCATTGCCACCCAGAATGCGAAAAACGTGATACTCCAGAAGATCAGGGAAGAGGAGCGCAGCGTAATCTATAACCAGTACTATGAAAAAGAAAGAGATGTGGTGACAGGCGTAGTACAGCGCTACCTGGGCAGGAACGTGAGCATTAATCTGGGCAAGGCGGACGCCATGCTCAGCGAAGGGGAACAGGTGAAGGGGGAGGTCTTCCGGCCTACGGAGCGCATTAAGGTATATATCCTGGAAGTGAAAAATACCCCCAAAGGTCCCCGCATCAATGTGAGCCGGACGCATCCGGAGCTGGTAAAGAGGCTGTTTGAATCCGAGGTGACAGAGATCCGGGACGGCACCGTGGAGATCAGGAGCATTGCCAGAGAAGCCGGAAGCCGCACCAAGCTCGCCGTGTGGAGCAACAACCCCAATGTGGACGCGGTGGGGGCCTGCGTGGGTATGAACGGCGCCAGGGTCAATGCCATTGTGGATGAGCTCCGCGGGGAGAAGATCGACATTGTAAACTGGGATGAGAATCCCGGCAATCTGATACAAAATGCCCTGTCTCCGGCGAAGATCGTAGCCGTATTTGCGGATCCGGACGAGAAGACAGCAAAAGTGGTGGTTCCCGATTATCAGCTGTCCCTGGCAATCGGAAAGGAAGGACAGAATGCAAGACTTGCGGCCAGACTTACCGGCTATAAGATAGATATCAAGTCAGAGACACAGGCCAAGGATGCTCCTGGCTTCCGCTATGAGGACTACATAGAGGAGGACTATGGAGAATATGATGGATATGATGACGACGGTTACGGAGAGTATGACGGGGAAGACGGGCAGGACGAGGAGATGACAGAGTACGGTCCGGAGGAGGCCGTAGCCGCATACGAAGAATATGCGGAGGCTGATGACCCGGATGCATATGAAGAGAACGTGGCTTCCGGGGATGTTGGGCTGTACGGAGAGAACGTGGCTTCCGGGGATGTTGGGCTGTACGGAGAGGCCGTAGTTTCCGGGGACGGTGAGCTGTATGAAGAGACTGTGGCTTCCGAAGATGTTGAGGAGTACGAAGAGGCCGTGGCTTCTGAAGGCGCTGAGGAGTACGAAGAGACCGTGGCTTCTGAAGGCGTTGAGGAGTACGAAGAGACCGTGGCTTCTGAAGGCGATGAAGTGTACGAAGAGGCCGTGGCTTCTGAAGACGGTGAGGTGGATGCAGATGCTGAGGTCCCGGATGAAGACGGGGCGTCAGAGGAAGAGGAAGCTGCTGAAGAAGAGGATGTATAACCGGATATAAGCAGCGTATGTGTCACAGGATCGGCGGGATGATGCAGGCGGTTCCGGGCAGGTCCGCGGCACGTTAGACCACATTGAGGCAGGAAAGTCAGCCCGGTATGAGGAAGGGTGGCTGAATATGAGTTCCTGATGAGGAGTAAAAGATATATATGGCAAAAAAGGTTCCTTTAAGGCAGTGTGTAGGCTGCGGTGAGATGAAGGGAAAACGGGACATGATGAGAGTCCTGAAAACAGCCGAAGATGAGATATGTCTGGATGTAACAGGCAAGAAGAACGGAAGAGGCGCATATGTTTGTAAGAGCAGAGAATGTCTGCTGAAGGCAAGAAAGAACAAAGGCCTGGAGCGTTCGTTCAAAATGAGTATTCCCGGAGAGGTATACGATACTTTGGAGGAGGAATTTAATAAGCTTGAGGCAGAATAAGGTTTTATCGCTTCTGGGAATGGCCATGAGAGGACGCAATCTGGTCAGCGGTGAATTTCAGACCCTGGAGGCAATCAGGAAAGGCTCCGCCATGCTGGTAATCATAGCGGAGGATGCGTCGGATAATACCAGAAAGTTATTTGCCGATAAATGTGCCTGGTATGAGGTCCCTGTGGCATATTACGGGACGAAGGAAACGCTGGGACGGGCAGTCGGAAAAGACTTTCGGTCATCATTGGGCGTATGTGAAGCAGGATTAGCGGATGCGATCAAGAAACAACTGAAAGAGGAACAAAGCGCCGTTTAAGGCAGAAATGGAGGAAAGCATGGCGAAAGTAAAGGTACATGAACTCGCTAAAGAACTAGAGGTGCAAAGCAAAGACATTCTGAGCTTTTTGCAGGGAAAAGGAATCGAAGCAAAGGCTGCACAGAGCTCTATAGATGAGGAAGCTTCACAGCTGGTACGGAAGGCTTTCGGCAAGGGCGCGAAGAACGCCCCCGGGAAAGCGGAAGTGTCACAGAAGAAGGAAAGTATAAAGGAAGGAGCGCCGAAAGCTGCTGTGAAAGATACATCCAAAGCTGCAAAACCGGCAGAGACGCCGTCAGGTGACGCGCCGAAAAAGAAGAAGACAATTATTTTTGTGAGTAACCCGCAGAATTCGAAGATGCAGGGGCAGCGCCCGGCTCAGGGCGGAAATAGCGGCGGCAGACGCCAGGGCCAGAACCAGAAGCAGGGCGGCCAGAACAGGGCTCAGGGCGGAAAGAACGATCGGAATGACCGCCGCGACAGAAACGACCGCAAGCCTCAGGTGCAGCCTGCCGTGAGAATCAAACCGCTGACGCCGCCGTCGCCCACGCCTGCCGTTCAGATGGTGCCTCCGAAACCTCAGCAGCCCAAGGCGCGTCCCGAACAGGTGGAAGCCCGCAGACAGCAGGCTGCAGCGGAAGAGCAGAGGGCACAGGCGCAGAGAGCGCAGAATGAGAAGCTCCAGAACGAGAAGGCTCAGGCTGAAAAAGCGCAGAATGAAAAACTTCAGAATGAAAAAATACAGAGCGAGAAGCCTCAGGCCGAAAGAAGCCAGACTCAAAATCCTGTAAGCGAGAAGCCCAGGAGTGACAGGTCTCAGAACGAGCGGAGCCAGGAAGGGCGAGTGCAGGGAGAGCGTAGCCAGAGCGAGCGTCCCCGCAATGAACGGGCGCAGGGAGAGCGTTCTCAGGGCGACAGAAGTCAGACTGAGCGGAATCAGACAGACAGACCCAGGAGAGACAGGAGCCAGAATGACCGCTCTCAGGGAGATCGTTTTCAGGGAGATCGTTTCCAGGGCGGAAGAGGTCAGGGAGAAGGCAGCGGTCAGGACAGACCTGCAAGAACGGGGCGTTTCCAGGGAGAGCGCGGTCAGGGAGGCTATTCTCAGGGCGCGTCAGACAGCCGTGATAACCGCAGTCGTGACAACCGTGGCTATGGCAGCACTTATGGCGGTCAGGGCGGAAGTCAGGGCAACAGGCAGGACAGAGGACAGTTCCAGTCAAGAGGAGGCAGCGGACAGAATGGAAGGTCCCAGGGAGACAGACAAAACGGATTTCAGAGAAGCGGCAGGCCGGGTGCTGTGGGTGCTGCAGGTGACCGCCGGGGTCCGGGCGCTGGTCCGGGTTCTGGGCGCAGTTTCAACGGTAGTCCGCGCGACGGCAGAAGCGCTGGCGGGCCGGGAGGTGGATTTCGGGATAATAAACCGGGCAAGGGCTTTGTTGCAGAGGCTCCGGGCAAGGATGTGGAGAAGAAGCGCGAGGAAGAAAAGAGACGGGCTAACAGCCAGGAGAAAGGCAAGCGCTCCAGGAAAGACCATATCTATGAGGAGGATGAGGCAGCCAGGAAGAAGCCCGGCAGGTTCATCAAGCCTGAAAAGAAGAAAGAGGAAGTGGCAGAGGAAGTCATCAAGGTAGTCACTCTGCCTGACAGGATCACCCTCAAGGACTTTGCCGATAAGATAAAGATACAGCCTTCCGTCATTGTGAAGAAGCTGTTTCTGGAAGGCAAGATCGTGACGGTGAACCAGGAGATCTCCTATGAAGAGGCGGAGAATATCGCCATGGAGTATGAGATCCTCTGTGAGAAGGAAGTCAAGGTAGACGTCATCGAGGAACTGCTGAAGGAGAGCGACGAGGACGAAGCTTCCCTTCAGGAGAGACCGCCCGTTATCTGTGTTATGGGCCATGTTGACCACGGCAAGACTTCCCTGTTGGATACCATACGCAAGACCCATGTCACCGACAGGGAAGCCGGCGGTATCACGCAGCATATCGGCGCCTATACCGTAACCGTAGACGGAAGGAAGATTACCTTCCTGGATACGCCCGGCCATGAAGCATTTACGGCCATGCGTATGCGCGGCGCCAATTCTACGGATATCGCGATTCTGGTGGTGGCGGCGGACGACGGCGTCATGCCGCAGACGGTAGAGGCCATCAGCCATGCCAAGGCAGCCGGCATTGAGATCGTTGTGGCAGTGAATAAGATCGATAAGCCGTCCGCAAATATCGAGAGAGTAAAACAGGAGCTGACGGAATACGAACTGGTAGCCACTGACTGGGGCGGCAATACGGAATTTGTTCCCGTATCGGCGAAATCCGGTGAAGGAATTGACGATCTGCTGGAGACGATCCTTTTGACAGCCGATATTATGGAACTGAAAGCGAATCCTGACAGACGCGCCAGAGGTCTCGTTATTGAGGCAGAGCTTGACAAGGGGCGCGGTCCCGTTGCAACCGTCCTGGTGCAGAAGGGTACGCTGCATGTGGGAGATTTCGTCTCCGCAGGCGCCTGCCACGGCAAGGTCAGGGCGATGATTGACGACAAGGGCAGAAGAGTAAAGGAAGCTGCGCCCTCCACACCTGTGGAAATCCTGGGATTGTCAGATGTTCCCAGCGCAGGCGAAGTGTTCCTGGCGCATGAAAACGATAAAACTGCGAAATCCTATGCAGAGACCTACCTTGTGCAGAATAAGGAGAAGATGCTGGAGGAGACCAGAACCAGAATGTCTCTGGATGACCTGTTCTCCCAGATCAAGGAAGGTAATCTGAAGGAACTGAATCTGATCGTGAAGGCGGATGTACAGGGAAGCGTGGAGGCCGTGAAGCAGTCTCTGGTGAAACTGTCCAACGAGGAGATCGTGGTGAAGTGTATCCATGGAGGCGTAGGCGCCATCAACGAATCCGATGTGACCCTGGCAAGCGCATCCAATGCCATCATCATCGGCTTTAATGTACGGCCGGATTCCACTGCGAAGGCTACGGCTGAGCGTGAAGGAGTAGACGTGAGACTGTACAGGGTCATCTACCAGGCTATCGAGGATGTGGAAGCTGCCATGAAGGGCATGCTGGATCCCGTATTTGAGGAGAAGGTCATCGGCCACGCCGAGATCAGGCAGATATTCAAGGCTTCCCAGATCGGTAATATCGCCGGTTCCTATGTGACGGACGGTATCTTCCAGAGAGGCTGCAAGATCCGAATCACCCGGGAGGGCGAGCAGATTTACGAAGGCGGCCTGGCATCCCTGAAGCGGTTTAAAGACGATGTGAAAGAAGTGAAGGAAGGCTTTGAATGCGGGCTTGTGTTCGAAGGGTTTGACAAGATACAGGAATTTGACGTGGTTGAAGCCTACATTATGGTTGAGGTACCACGCTAAGGAGTTCTGCTAAGGCAGGAAAGTACCCTGCCTGAGCAGAACCGGATCTTAGCGGAAAAAATGCCGGGGCATTTTTTCGGACTTGCTGCGAGGCAGTTGGACTTGCGGCGAGGGACCAGGTATGGCAGCGTTCCGCTTTGTGCGGAGCCGGGATTGTTTTTATAGGTGATATATGAGAAAGAACAGTGTGAAAAATACCCGTATCAACGGGGAAGTGCAGCGTGTGCTGGCGGAGGTGATCCGGGGGGAGATTAAAGATCCCCGGATCAGTCCATGGACAAGTGTGGTGTCGGTGGAGGTGGCTCCGGACCTGAAGAGCTGTAAGGTGTGGATCAGTGTGCTAGGCAATGAGGAAGTGCAGGCATCCACGCTGGCAGGATTAAAGAGCGCGGAAGGTTTTATCCGGAGCAGGCTGGCTAAAGTGGTGAATCTGCGCAATACGCCGGAGATTACCTTCCTGATGGATCAGTCTATTGCGTACGGAGTCAATATGGCGAAGAAGATCGACGAGGTAATCGCCCGGGACGATGAAGCGGTCAGGAGCCGGGAGGATCTGGAGGAAATATCCGCTGACCGGGAGGCATAAGGCTGAATAACAGGCCGGTAACTGTCTGCGGGAACAGACGGAACGGAATGACGGAAAAACGGTCAGAGAGATCTCTGGCGCTATAGTTGGGGAGAAAACGGACGATATGTGTCCGGACGAAGATTTTGCGAAGGGAAAGTGAACAGATGAAATTGAATATATTAGAGGAATGCAAGGGTGCAGGGCGAATCGGTATCAGCGGTCATGTCAGGCCGGACGGCGACTGTGTAGGGGCCTGTCTGGGGCTGTGGCAGTACCTCTCGAAATGCTTTCCCCATGCGGAAGTAGAAGTTTTTCTGGAGCAGCCGGCAGATATTTTCAGTGAGATCAAAGGTTTTGAGGAGATTCGGTCCGATTTTCCCGAGGAGGCTCCTTTTGATGTGTTTTTCGTGCTGGACTGTGCGGCCGACAGGCTGGGAGATGCGGAGAAATATGTTCAGAAAGCGGAGAAGACCATCAATATCGACCATCATGTCAGCAACCAGGGAAGCTGCCGGCTCAATCTGATCATGCCGGATGTGGGTTCTACCTGTGAAGTGCTCTATGACCTGATGGAGCCGGATCGGCTGGACAGGGAGATGGCCATGGCCATTTATATCGGAATGATCCATGATACGGGTGTCTTCCAGTATTCCAATACCACTCCGGCTACCCTTGAAAAGGCGGCGAAGCTGATCGGCTACGGCTTTGATTTCCCCAGGCTGATACAGGAGACTTTTTACCAGAAGTCTTATGTGCAGGCGCAGATCATGGGAAGGACCCTTATGGAGAGCATCCGCTTCCTGGGAGGAACCTGCATTGTTAGTGCCCTGGATAAAAAGTCCATGGAGTTTTATCATGCGGAGCCCAAGGACCTGGACGGCATTGTGAACCAGCTGCGCAATATCGAGGGAATTGAGTGCGCGATCTTTATGTATCAGACAGGCGTGCTGGAGTATAAAGTGAGCATGCGTTCCGGAGAGAAAGTGAATGTGGCGGAGGTGGCTTCTTATTTCGGCGGCGGCGGGCATGCCCGGGCGGCAGGCTGCACTCTGTCGGGTACCTTCCATGACTGTGTGAACAATCTCTCTTTACATATTGAAAAACAGCTGAAGAAATGGACATCGGAGCATGATAAACGGGATAACAGTGATATATAAGGAAGCGGGCTTCACCTCCCATGACGTGGTTGCGAAGATGAGGGGCATCTGCGGCCAGAAAAAAATCGGCCACACGGGAACGCTGGATCCTATGGCAACAGGCGTGCTTCCCGTGTGCCTGGGAAGCGCCACGAAGCTGTGCGATATGCTTGCGGACAGGGATAAGGAGTATGTGGCGGAACTTCTCCTGGGGGTGGAGACGGACAGTCAGGACACCACGGGGCAGGTACTGGCGGAGCATTCTGTGGAGGTCACGGAAGCGCAGATATACCAGGCTGCGTTTTCCTTTATCGGAGATTACGGGCAGGTGCCGCCCATGTATTCCGCACTGAAGGTCAACGGAAAGAAACTGTATGAACTGGCCAGAGCGGGAAAGGAAGTGGAGCGGAAAGCACGTCCGGTGAAGATCAGGGAACTGGAAATACTGGAGTGTGCTATACCAGTCGTCCGTTTTCGGGTCGTCTGTACCAAGGGGACCTACATCAGGACACTTTGTGCGGATATCGGCGGAAAGCTGGGCTGCGGAGGCGCCATGAGGAAGCTGGAGCGGACCAGAGTGGGGGCCTTTGGCCTGGAGAATGCCCGTACTTTGGGAGAAATGCAGAAGCTGAAGGATGATAACCGGCTTCCGGAGGCTGTGCTGCCTGTGGACAGTGTATTTGCAGAATGTCCGGCGCTTCATGTGCGCAGTGACTTCTGCCGTCTGGTGGACAATGGAAATGCCTTTTTGATGGAACAGACCCGGGAGAAGGAAAGCTATGCCCCGGGGAGATGGGTTCGTGTATACAGGCCGGATGAAAGTTTCGTCGGCATCTATGCCTGGGAGGCGGAGCAAAAGCGATATAAGCCTGTAAAAATGTTTTTGGAGAAAGACTGACTTTGGAAAAAGACTGACATGACAATGGAATCTGTGCGAAGTACGGATTTTATTGCAGGGCAGTTGTTTTGGAGCGTGAGTATATATTGGAAATCATAGCAAATACAACGGATATTTGTTTAAGAGTGGAGACGGCAGCCGCCATCGGCAAATTTGACGGGATACACATCGGCCACAGAAGGCTTCTGGAGGAGATATTGTCCCGCAAAAAGGATGGACTGGCTGCCTGTGTTTTTACCTTCGATCCGCCGCCGGCCTGTTTTTTCGGCAGTTCCGACGGAAAGGAGCTGACTATGAAGGCGGAAAAGCGGCTTTTATTTGAGCGGATGGGGGTGGATATCCTGATCGAGTTCCCGCTGAATAAGGAAACTGCCGCTACGCCGCCGGAAGCCTTCGCAAGGGATATCCTGGCGGGACAGATGAAGGCGCGCTTTGTGGCCGCAGGGACAGACCTGTCTTTCGGGGCAGGAGGCGCGGGAAATGCGGAGCTTTTGCGGAGGCTGGGTCCGGAGCTTGGGTTCGGCTTTCAAACCATAGACAAGGTCTGCCTGGACAGGGAGGAAGTCAGCTCCACTCTGGTGCGGGCGAAGGTGGAGAAAGGAGAGATGGAGGAAGCATGTAAGCTGCTTGGGATGCCTTATCTGATCGCCGGAGAAGTGGTCAGCGGTAATCATATCGGCAGAAGAATCGGTTTTCCGACAATCAATATACTTCCTGAGAAGAATAAGCTGCTTCCGCCCAACGGGGTCTATTTTTCCAGCGTAAGAGCAGGCGGGAAAAACTATCGCGCTATCACCAATGTGGGATATAAACCCACAGTTGCCCACGAGAAGGTTATGGGAGTGGAGTCTTATCTCTATGACTTTGACGGAGATATTTACGGACAGCAGGCGGAGGTGTACCTGCATTCCTTTCACAGGCCGGAGCGGAAATTTGAGAGTGTGGAGGCTCTGCGCAGGCAGCTGCAGCAGGATATTGCCGCCGGGGCGGAGGTTTAGGCGGCAGACTTTGGGCAGATGTTTTTAAAAGAGCCACTTGAAAAGCATGTGGCTCCAGTGTATAATCGAATTGGAAAGGTTGATCGGACACGAGTTCCGATTTGCCCTCCGTGAAAATTTGCTAATCAGAAATAAGCATCCTCACTTTGGACGGTAAGGGATGCTTATTTCTTTTTATGATTGTCTATGTAAGACAGAGCCGCGAAAATAACAAGCAATAATGTCAAGACTTCCATCACGCTCATGGGCACCACCCTCTTTCGTAAGACTAGAGGGCATCATCAGAAAACCGCATCCTGCTTTCTTCTCAACTATATAAATCTGATTATGTCAAAAGGATAGAGCAGGAACAAAGGAAGTTAAGGATACCACGGTACCAGCCACGGGACAGCATGGTGAGACAGAAGTCAGAGGGGCTGTGGAAGCTACAGAGGAGAAAGATGGCTATATCGGGGATACTTACTGCATAGATGAAAATCGTTTGATATTCTGGAGCCTGTTGGCAGTAACGAGCCTGGGTCTGATTACTGGGATAGCAGTTTACGGCAGAAGAGGGAAGGAAAAGTAAAGCTTGGAAAAAAGAAAGTCTAACTTTTTTAAGGGAAAGTTAGGCTTTCTCTAAAAAATTTAAATTAGATTTTTCATTCTCGTAATAGCCGTTCAAAAAATTATTCGAAAAACTATTGTAAAATTTTGTCTTTTCCCGTAAAATGAAATGACATGCGTTGGCTTGAAGGCGCAGTCAGGAGGTTCACCATTTCCTGGCGGAAAATCATTCGGGAGAATAACAAATGAGTGCAAGCATACTATTATCAATGGCCGGAGGCCTGGGACTGTTCCTGTTCGGCATGCGCGTCATGAGCGATTCCATAGAGAAAGTCGCCGGCGCCAAGCTCCGCCGTATTCTTGAGATTTTTACCACCAACCGTTTTTCAGGCATGATAGTCGGTATCATATTTACCGGCATCATCCAGTCTTCCTCGGCCTGTACCGCCATGGTGGTCAGCTTTGTCAATGCCGGACTGATGAATCTGTATCAGGCGGCAGGTGTTATTTTCGGTGCCAATATCGGTACCACAGTCACGTCACAGTTAGTTTCATTTAACCTTTCCGCTTACGCCCCCATTATTTTGCTGGCAGGTGTCCTTGTGGCGATGTTCTGCAAAAACGATAAGATAAAGAAATTCGCGGATATCATTATCGGTTTCGGTGTCCTGTTCCTGGGCCTGAGCACCATGTCCAGTTCCATGGCAGGGATGAAGGAAGTGCCTGAGGTGGTGAATCTGATGGGCTCTTTGAAGACGCCGTTTGTGGCGACTCTGATGGGTCTGGTTTTGACAACCATTATTCAGAGTTCTTCCGTCACGGTCAGTATTGTGCTGCTGCTTGCCAATCAGGATCTGCTGTCTCTGCGCATTTCCCTCTATATTATACTGGGATGTAATATCGGGGCCTGTACGACTGCCCTTCTGGCTTCCATGGCAGGCAAGAAGGATGCGAAAAGGGCGGCGCTGATCCATTTCTGGTTCAATGTGATCGGTACGGCGCTTTTGTATGTCATCCTGTTTTTGCTGGAAGAGCCGGTGATGAATATGATCTGGGCGGTTTCTTCGGATAAGGGCCGTTTTGTGGCAAATGCCCATACCATCATCAAGATATTCCAGGTGATCGTCCTGTTCCCTTTCTCCAACGCTATTGTCAGGCTTTCCTGTCTCTGTGTGCCGGGAGAGGACAAGAAGGTAAACTACCGGGAAATCTATCAGCTGAAATACATAGGAGACAAGGTTGTCTTCAATCCGGCTACTGCTGTGGTGGAGGTCATTAAGGAGCTGGACCGTATGGCTTCCCTTGCCAGTGAGAACCTGACCCGCGCCATGAACGCCCTGGTAACGCTGGATGAGGAGGATATCGCAGAGGTCTACGAGGTGGAGAAAAACATTAATTTCCTGAACCATGCCATCACGGACTATCTGGTGAAGATCAACCAGACCACCCTGCCCATAGAAGACCTGAAGAGCATCGGCGCCCTGTTCCATGTGGTGAATGATATCGAGCGGATCGGCGACCATGCGGAGAATGTGGCGGATGCCGCCAGACAGCGCAGGGAGACGGGCGTTACCATCAGCAAGGAGGCGCTGAAGGAACTGGGAGATTTGCTGGAGATGGTCACACGGCTGATCCGTTATTCCATTGATATGTTTGCCAGGAGCGACGAGAGCCATATGAAGGATGTCATCGCGCTGGAGGATCAGGTGGATGCCAAGGAGAAGGAGATGCAGCGGAGTCATGTGCAGCGCCTGACCAGAGGAGACTGTTCTCCGGAGGCCGGCATGATGTTCTCCGACATTGCCTCCGGCCTGGAGCGCGTGGCGGACCATGCTACCAATATTGCGTTTGCTGTTATCACGGCTGAGGATGAGTAGCGGACGGGCGGGTAACCCGGGCAATGCCCTGTGTATTGCGGCTGAGGACGTTCTTTCCGGCATTATGGCCCCAGACACGCCTGGAAGACAATGGAATGAAAATTATGTAAAAAAATCCGGGAAAGCGGTTGACAGAAATGGATGCTGCCTGTATAATCTTTTGTAACAACTTAATAATTCTGTAATATATTTGTCAAAAATGTAATGGATATACCTGTGAGTGCATTTATTTACCGCCTTCCTGTTTTGTATTGCGGAAGCGCTCATTCGTTATATACTGCAGACCGCCAGGATTTACAGTGATGCCTCAAGGAAAGTACCTGGCTGGCGGTCTGCAGTCGGGTTGTACTGCAAATTCAATCGGTGCGCAGTATATATTTACGTTGGCAAATGTTTGTGACTATGAGTATAAAATACAGGAGTGATTACATGAAAAGTCAGAGAAAGAAAAAGATTGCAGCAGCGTCCGCAGGTATTATGCTTTGTATGGCTTTGAGCCCTCTGCCGGTGTCTGCCGGTGAAATGGATAACATACTGCAGGCTGCGGGGGTGACATCCGTGCTGGAGACGAAGTTATCCACAGAGGAGTATATAGCGCTTGCCCAGCAGGCGCAGGGAGCGGCCTGGGGCTATACCAATATCGGGATCGCAAATGTGGAGAGCGGGAACCTGAATGTGCGGGAGGCGCCTTCCACTGACAGCAAGATGGTGGGAAAGATGCCGAAGCACTCCGCCTGCGAAGTGCTGGAGGTACTGGATGGCTGGGCGCATATTCAGTCCGGCGAGGTGGAAGGGTATGTGAGCATGGACTATCTGCTGACAGGGCCGGATGCCAGGGTGAAAGCCAATGAGATCGTCCATACCGTTGTGGTGGTGAACGGGGACGGGCTGAACGTGAGGGAGGCACCCAATACGGAAAGCGCCGTGCTGACCCAGGTGGCTTCAGGGGAGGAGATGGACTATCTGGAGACCCTGGACGGCTGGATCAAGGTGGCAGTGGATGCGGATGAGGCCTATGTATCGGCAGACTACGTGACGGTGACGGAAAAGCTGGATACGGCTATCACCATGACGGAGCTGCTCTACGGCCAGGGCGTATCCGATGTCCGTGTGGATCTGGTGGAATATGCCAAGCAGTTCGTGGGCAACCGATATGTGTGGGGAGGCACCAGCCTGACCAAGGGAGCGGACTGTTCCGGTTTCGTGTTGAGCGTGTTTAAGAAGTACGGCATTTCCCTGCCCCATCATGCGGCTTCTCAGGCGGGGTACGGGACAAAGATCTCCGCATCGGAACTGCAGCCTGGCGATCTTGTTTTCTACGGCAACAGCAGGGGCAGTATCAACCATGTGGCTATCTACATCGGCGGCGGCCAGGTAGTGCATGCCAGCAATGAGAGGAGCGGGATCAAGATCAGTAATTACACATACCGCACTCCGGTGAAGTATGTGAGGCTTTTGCAGGATTAACCGGGAAACGGGATGAAGAAATTCATAATTTTGCAGAAGATGCGGAAAATTCAGGTTTACATTTTTTCGTAAATATGATATTATAACATGGTGTGACAGACGGACGAAAAGATTCCGTCTCAGCCGGCGCTCGGGCGAGGGACACTCCGACCCGGTCTTAGTGTCAGGTAGTAAGGAAGTGCTGACGCAATTCCTAAAAATTGAAGGAGGAAGAAAAATGATTTCAAAGGAAAAGAAGACGGCTATCATGAACGAATATGCCAGGACACCCGGTGATACCGGTTCACCTGAGGTACAGGTGGCTGTATTGACGGCAAGGATCCAGGAGCTTACCGAGCATCTGAAGGTGAATCCCAAGGACCATCATTCCCGCCGCGGCATGCTGAAAATGGTAGGCCAGAGACGCGGATTTCTGGAGTATTTGAAGAAGAAGGATATCGAGAGATATCGTTCTCTGATCGAGAGGCTTGGCTTGAGAAAATAAACAGATTATAAAGAAAGCAGACTTGAGTTGCCGGCGCAATTTAGGTCTGCTTATTTATGGAAACAGAGGGCATGCGGAGTGTGGCCTTTTGTTCACGGGGACAGAAGAATGTTCCGAGACCGCTGAAAAGGGTGTGAGAAGATACTTTTCATTGCTTTTTCAGTAGTTTCGGCGCCTTCTATTCCCGTGCGGCGCTGGGCGGTTGGGCTGAGGTGTCGTGTTTTGGCAGGTGGGACGGCAGGTGTGTCGGACGATTCCTGAATGGAAGAGGCCGTCAGAGACGGCGGAATGGAGGAGAAGATCATATGTATCAGACTTATGAGATGGAACTGGCGGGGCGCACGCTGAAGGTTGACATTAACCGCGTGGGCAAGCAGGCTAACGGATGTGCGTTTATGCATTACGGAGATACGGTTGTGCTTTCTACCGCGACCGCATCCGAGAAACCCAGGGAGGGGATTGATTTCTTCCCTTTAAGTGTGGAGTATGAGGAGAAGATGTATGCTGTAGGGAAGATTCCCGGCGGCTTCAACAAAAGAGAGGGCAAGGCAAGCGAGAATGCCATTCTGACCAGCCGTGTCATTGACAGACCCATGCGCCCGCTGTTCCCCAAGGATTACCGCAATGACGTGACATTGAACAATATGGTAATGAGCGTGGATCCCGCATGCCGCCCGGAACTGGTGGCAATGCTGGGCGCGGCCATTGCAACCTGTATTTCGGATATCCCTTTTGACGGTCCCTGTGCCATGACGCAGATGGGGATGGTAGACGGCATGTTCATCATCAATCCTTCCCAGGAAGAGTGGAAGAACGGCGACCTTAATCTGACCGTTGCATCCACCAGGGAAAAGGTGATTATGATCGAAGCCGGAGCAAACGAGATTCCGGAGGCGAAGATGATCGAGGCTATCTATAAAGCCCATGAGATCAACCAGACGATTATCGCTTTCATTGATAAAATTGTGGCGGAGGTTGGCAAGCCCAAGCATACCTATACAAGCTGTGCCATACCGGAGGAAATGTTTGAGGAGATCAGGCGTCTGGTTCCGCCCGAAGAGATGGAAGTAGCCGTATTTTCGGATGATAAGCAGACCAGAGAAGAAAATATCAGGAATGTTACCGCCAGGCTGGAAGAGGCATTTGCCGAAAAAGAGGACTGGCTGGCAATCCTGGGCGAGGCTGTGTACCAGTATGAGAAGAAGACAGTGCGCAAGATGATTCTGAAGGATCATAAACGTCCTGACGGGCGGGCGATCACCCAGATCCGTCCTCTGGCCGCGGAGGTTGATATCATTCCCAGGGTGCATGGTTCCGCCATGTTTACCCGCGGGCAGACCCAGATCTGCAATGTATGCACCCTGGCTCCTCTGTCCGAGCAGCAGAAGATCGACGGGCTGGACGAAAATGAAGTAAGCAAGCGTTATATGCATCACTATAATTTCCCCTCCTATTCCGTGGGTGAGACAAAGCCTTCCCGCGGACCCGGAAGGCGCGAGATCGGTCATGGTGCGCTGGCGGAGAGGGCGCTGATCCCGGTGCTTCCCAGCGAGGAAGAGTTTCCTTATGCGATCCGCACCGTGTCCGAGACCTTTGAGTCCAACGGCTCCACATCCATGGCATCCACCTGCGCTTCCTGTATGTCACTGATGGCGGCAGGCGTGCCCATCAGAAAGATGGTGGCCGGTATTTCCTGCGGACTGGTGACGGGAGAGACGGACGACGACTATGTGCTGCTGACGGATATCCAGGGACTGGAGGACTTCTTCGGGGATATGGATTTCAAGGTGACAGGTACTGCGGAAGGCATCACCGCTATCCAGATGGATATCAAGATCCATGGACTGACCAGGCCTATTGTGGAGGGCGCTATCGCAAGATGCCGCGAGGCCAGGCTTTTCATCATGGACAACTGCATGAAGCCGGCAATCTCGGCCCCCAGGCCAGAGGTTGGCGCGTATGCGCCGAAGATCATTTCCATCCAGATCGATCCGGAGAAAATCGGGGATGTGGTAGGCCAGAGAGGAAAGACCATTAACGAGATCATCGCCCGTACAGGGGTTAAGATTGACATCACTGACGACGGCAATGTATCCGTATGCGGTACCGACAAAGCCATGATGGACAAGGCTGTGGAGATGATCCAGATGATCGTCACAGATTTTGAGGAGGGCCAGATCTTCAAGGGCAAGGTGGTCAGCATCAAGGAATTCGGTGCATTCATTGAATTTGCTCCCGGCAAGGAAGGCATGGTCCACATCTCCAAGATTGCAAGGGAGAGGATCAACCGTGTGGAGGATGTCCTGACCCTTGGCGACGTGGTGACGGTAGTCTGCCTGGGCAAGGACAGAATGGGCAGGATCAGCTTCTCCATGAAGGATGTGGCTCAGAAATAGAGATCGGGAATCCCCTGGCCGTTCGGTGATATCGGCAGGGGATTCTTTATTATCCGATCCTTTTGCGGATGGTAAGGAATTGTCTTCAAATACCGGCTGTTTTCCGACAATTCCTAAATAAATAACAAGTGAGCGCTTCTGTAATGTGATCTTTTCACAGGATCCGCTTTGGTCCTGTCACGAGGGAGAAAAGGGGCATATGAGCGCGCTCACGAGCTTAATTTGGGAGGTTTTATATGTTATCAAGAGAATTGGTAAAAGAAGCTTTAAGACGCGCTCTTGCCACAGGTGCCGACTATGCAGAGGTTTTCGCGGAGCACACTCTGAATAAGAGTATCACTATCATATCCGGCAAAACGGATAAGATTGCGGACGCGGTGGTTTCCGGCGTGGGTGTCCGTATTTTCAAGGGGACGCGGTGTGTATCAGGTTCCGCATCTTCCCTGGCCCCGGAGGCTTTGCTGGACTGTGCATCAAGAGTGGCGGATGCTCTCACAGGCACGGCGGTGGTACAGGATATCTGTCTGCGGGAGCGCCTGTTCGGGGATATCCATCCGGTGAAGATCGTGCCTGCAGGTGTTGCCAATGCGGAGAAAATTGAATATATACGGGAAGCATGTCTGGCGGCAAAGGACTACAGCGAGGAAATCAGCCAGGTGCGGGGAATCTTTGCCGAAGTGGACCATAACATTCTCATTGCCACAAGTGAGGGCCTGTTTGCTCAGGACAGGCAGATTCGCAGCAGAGTTCTGGCGAGTTCTATTGCAAGCAAAGACGGAGAGAATCAGGACGGCGGCGTAAACCATGGGGCAAGGAAAGGGCTGGAGCTTTTTTCCGAATATGACCCGAAAGAGCTTGGCAGGGAGGCTTCCCGGCAGGCGGTTACCATGCTGCACGCGGGATACATCAAGGCCGGTACCATGCCAGTGGCTATCGAAAACGGGTTCGGGGACGTGATCTTCCACGAGGCCTGCGGACATTCCCTGGAGGCATCCTCCGTAGCTCTGGGCCAGTCACAATTTGCGGGCAAACTGGGAACCCGGATCGCCAATACCAAAGTGACGGCCATCGACGACGGCACCATCCCCAATTCCTGGGGGTCCATGAATATCGACGATGAGGGGACACCTGCACAGAAAAATGTGCTCATCGAGAATGGCATCCTGAAGAGCTATATGGTGGATAAATTAAACGGGCGCAGGATGGGCATGGCGTCCACCGGCAATTCCAGGCGCCAGAGCTACAGCTATGAGCCAACCTCCCGCATGACCAATACCTACATAGCGGCCGGACAGGATGAGGACAAAGATATTATTGCCTCCATAGAATACGGCCTTTATGCCAAAAGCATGGGCGGCGGCTCAGTGAATCCCGTAACGGGCCAGTTTAACTTTTCCGTAGACGAGGGTTATGTCATCCGCAACGGTGAGATTTGTGAGCCTGTCCGGGGCGCCAGTCTCATCGGCAAGGGCTCTGAGGTTCTGATGAACATCGATATGGTAGGGAAGAATGTGGCAAGGGCCCAGGGTATGTGCGGCGCTTCCTCCGGCAGTATTCCTACGGATGTGGGACAGCCGCTGATCAGGGTTTCTTCCATTGTGGTAGGGGGACGGTAAGGAAGTACGGGCTTTTGCCGGAGCAGATCGCAGCAGTTATTATCCGACGATTCCGAGAGAAGAAACGAGTTGCGGCAAGTTACAGCAAGCTGCTGTACCGACAGGAAAAAAACAAAATAAAGAAAATATGTAAGTGATCATTATATGCGCTCAAAGAGTGTGCCTGTGGTTTCCCGGGGAGAAAGCATGGCTTTGGCATCGGAGATTTGCAGGCTGCGGAAAGGTATGGGTATCAGGATGACATATCAGGAATTTAAGGAAGCCGTGGTCAGATATGCTGTGGAAAATCAGATCGCGGATTATGAGTTATATTATACGGAGAGCGAATCCGTTTCCGTAGAGATATTCAGGGAAGAGGTAAAGGGCTACAGCACGGAAGATCGTATGGGGATCTGCTTCCGCTGTGTAGTAAACGGAAAAGCCGGATACGCCTCTACGGAAAACAGAACAGAAGAGGAGGCAAAGTCTCTTGTGCTGCGAGCAATGGACAATGCCGGATCCATAGAGAGTGAGGAGAAAGCCTTTATCCACCGGCAGGGCGACACCTATGCCGTACTTGAGGAAAAAGGTATGGCAGTGCCTTCCGGCGCCGAGCTTACCGATGCGGCACTGGCGCTTCAGAAGGAACTTTATCAGGCAGATTCAAGGGTAACGGACGGAACCCAGGCATACATGGCCTACAGCAGTGAAAAATACGCGCTCTGCAATTCAAATGGCCTGGATCTGGAAGACAGGATATCCTGCTCCATGTGCTATGCCATACCGCTGGTGTCGGACGGCGGCGAAATGTATGACGGCTTCAAGAACAAGATGGGCGATCTGAAGGATTTCGACATAAAGGCCATCGCGGAGGAAGCCGTGGAGGACGCGGTATCCACCATAGGGGCAGAGAGTGTGCTCAGCGGGAAGTATACGGTGATTTTTTCCAATAAAGCCATGGCTACCCTGCTCCAGACCTATGCGTCCGTATTTTCCGCCGAGGAAGCCCAGAAGGGCATGTCTCTTCTGAACGGAAAAGAGGGCGAGAAGATTGCCGCCGATATCATTACCATTGTGGACGACCCCATGTATCCTGACAGCGTAATGAAAAGAACCTTTGACGGGGAAGGTGTTGCCGCCTGTGCGAAAAATGTAGTGGAGGGCGGTGTTCTGTCTACCCTGCTTCACAATCTGAAGACTGCTGCAAATGCGGGCGTAAAGTCCACCGGAAATGCGGGCAGGCTGTCATATGCCTCGGTAATCGGCGTCAGCCCGTATACATTTTACATCCGGCCTGCGGAAAAAGAGCAGAGTGAAGCGGCAGATGGCGCGGCAAAGAAAATCCCCGAAGGGCTTTTTGCGCTGGCGGGAGAAGGGATCTATGTGACAGAGCTTATGGGACTCCATGCGGGAGCGAACCCCGTCACAGGTGATTTCTCCCTGGCGTCCAAGGGCTTCCTGATCACAGACGGCAAAAAGGGCGCTCCCGTGAAGAATTTCACTGTATCCGGCAATTTCTTTGACCTGCTGAAGGAAGTGGAAAAGCTGGGGGATGACCTGGATTTTATACGCGGAAAATACGGTTCGCCTTCCGTAATGGTCAGAAATCTTGCCGTGGCCGGGAAGGAAGAGTAAGGAAGCAGCAGTTCAGATATGATCTGAACGAGAGGGATTACGTGGTTCCCAGTAGATAGATTGGGGATGCGGTAAGGTATCTGTAAAACTTTCAGGTGATGGAAGCGCGGCTGACGGGCTGTTTTGGGACCGGAAGCCGCGTTTTGTATGTTTTTTCACATTTATTTATACTTATTTTATTGTATTTCCCTGAAAAAAGTTTAAAATGTAACATGTCAGCTGTTCATTTATATTGATTCACGGCAATGGAAGATCCGCGGATGCGGGAAGCATTGTCTGTCGGGAGGCAGAAGATATGAGAGAAAAAATGCAGCGCTTTATGTGGGGGCGTTACGGGAACGACAATCTGAACCAGTTTTTGCTTGCTGTAGCATTCGTATGTCTTATCATTTCTTTTTTGGGCGGAGGGGTTTTTTACATACTGGCTACCGTCATAATGGTTTTTGCTTATTATCGCATGTTTTCCAGAAATATCAGCAAACGTTCTGCGGAGAATCAGCAGTTTCTGAAGCAGAAGATGAAAGTCAGAGGATTTTTCATCAAAAAGAAAAGGGAATGGGGACAGAGAAAGACTTATCACATCTACAGATGTCCTAATTGCAGACAGAAGATCCGGGTGCCCAGGGGCAGAGGCAGGATTGCCATCAGCTGCAGAAAGTGCGGAAACGAATTCATCAAAAAAAGCTGAGGCGCCGGGACGATTCCGAATATGGCGGCGGGAAAAACACAGGAAACAAAACAGGCTGCTTCGATAACACGGAGGTTTAGATGTTCGGATATATCATTGTAAACAAAGCCGAAATGAAGTTCAAGGAATTCGATGTATATCATTCGTTTTACTGCGGCATCTGCCGGGAGCTGAAGCGGAAGTACGGAGTCTGCGGTCAGATGGCCTTAAGTTACGACATGACATTTCTGGCCATCCTGCTGACAGGGCTTTATGAGCCGCAGACGCGGCGGGGCAGCTGTAAATGTGTTGCGCATCCCTTTGAGAGCCATGAGACAAGGAATAATATATACACGGAATATGCCGCTGACATGAATATGCTGTTTGCTTATTACAAATGTCAGGATGACTGGGAGGATGAACGAAAGGTCTGGAAGCTGCTCTACGGAAAGCTTCTGGAGGGGAAGACAGAGAAGCTGAAAGGGATCTACGCAGAGAAAATCAGGAAGCTCAATCTGCTGATGCGGGATTTTTCGGATGCGGAGAAGTCAAAAGGAGCGGATATTGATACGCTGGGCGGGCTGTTTGGCAAGGTCATGGCGGAAATGATGGCGGCGCGGGAGGACGAGTGGGCGGAGAGTCTCCGCAGACTGGGATTTTTCCTGGGAAAGTTCATTTACCTCTGCGATGCCTATGAGGATATAGAGCAGGATATCAAAAAAGGGACGCCGAACCCTCTGAAGCAGAAGTATGAGAGCATTGATTTCGAGGAAGAATGCAAAACCATACTGATGATGATGATGTCGGAATGCTGTAAGGAATTTGAGCGGCTTCCCATTCTGGAAAATGTGGAAATCCTCCGCAATATTTTGTATTCCGGGGTCTGGTGCAGATACCAGGCCGTCAGGGAAAAACGCAGACAGGGACAGGCGGCGGGAACGGCAGAGGCGGAATGAGCGGAATATAGAGTGAGCGCATTCGTTTTTGACAATAGAGGCGCAGATTCTATTGTATGCCGGTTGTCTGGTCTATATGGCGGAAGTGCTTGCCTGTTATACATTTATTTTGGCAGATGTTTTTGGCTGTGAGTATAAGTTGGGATAGCGGATGAAGTGATCTTATGCAGGATAAGCCCTTGAGGAGCATATCCTGCATATGTGGTTCCGATTGCGGCAGTCCCGGAAAAAGAGGCAGATATGTATGATCCGTACAGTGTACTCGGGATAAGCAGGAATGCTTCCGAGGAGGAGATAAAAAAGGCATATAAGGCGTTGAGCCGAAGATACCATCCGGATGCCAATGTCAATAATCCAAATAAAGCCCAGGCGGAGGAGAAATTTAAGGAAATCCAGGGGGCTTATCAGCAGATCATGAAGGAGCGCACATCCGGGTATGGCGGCAGCTATGGAAATTCCGGATACGGAGGGAATTCCTACGGCGGTTCAGGGTATGGAAGAAGCGGTTCCGGCGGTGCAGGAGGCCAGGAAGAGGGGCCTTTCGGTGGTTTTGGGTACGGGCCATTTGGTGGGTTTGGCGGTTTCGGAGGCTTTGGCCAGGGTCAGAGTACGGGGTATGAGGAAAATACGTATCTCCGTGCCGCGGGCAATTATATCCGCAACGGTTATTACAAGGAAGCCAGGACGACGTTGGATAATATGGACAGCCGTGACAGGAGCGCCAGGTGGTATTACTACAGCGCCATAGCACATTCCGGCCTGGGCAACAATGTGGCGGCTCTGGACCACGCGAAACGCGCTTCCGCCATGGAGCCGGACAATCGGGACTACCGGGGTCTGGTACAGCAGTTTGAGAGCGGCGGCAGCTGGTACGAGCAGCGCCAGGCGGCTTACGGGTATCCTACTTTCGGGGGAGGGAATATCTGCCTGAAGGTGGTGATCGCCAATATGATCTGCAATGTATGCTGCCTTGGCGGAGGGTGCTGCGGGGGGCATGGGATGTATTATTATTGAGTAAATCGGAAGACTGTTTAAATGGAAAAGGTGTACTGAATAAAGAGATTCAGTACACCTGATTTCGTAGATTGCCATAATCTGCAAATTGATGAAGTTGACCGTGCATGGATTTTTGAGATTATTTATATGATTTGTTTCTTTCGGAGGAAATCCTCGATAATGCAATATACAAATCTGCTTTACAGGAGCAGTGGCGGTTTGTCAGAAATGGCCGTCTGGATATGAAATTTATTCTGGAAAGATTTGTGATTCATTTCGATGAATTGTATGGCGACAGAGATGAAAGATTTTTGGAGGATGCGGAAAGTTTGTTGGAGGTGTTCGATGTATTATGCTGCAATGAAAAAGACAGATGTGGCAAACGGTCCCGGTGTAAGGGTATCCCTGTTTGTCAGCGGATGTACCCACAGATGTAAAGGCTGCTTTAACAGTGAGGCCTGGGATTTCCGCTACGGCCGGGAATATACACAGGAGACGGAACGGGAGATCCTCCGGGCTCTTTCTCCGGATCATATCAGGGGGTTAAGCGTGCTGGGAGGAGAACCTATGGAACCGGAGAACCGGGGGACTGTGCTGCAGCTTCTCCGGGCAGTGAAAAGCCAGTTTCCTGACAAAGACATATGGTGCTATACCGGCTATGATTATGAGAAAGATCTGCTGAGGTGGAGCGGAAGAGAGATCCGGCAGATCCTGTCCATGACGGATGTGCTGGTGGACGGAGAATTTGTGGAAGAGCGGAAAAATCTCAGACTTGCTTTCCGGGGATCCGAGAACCAGAGACTGATCGACGTGCAGGCATCCCTGCGGCAGGGAGAGACAGTGTGCCTGCCGGAAGGATGATGAATAAGTTTCTTTAGGAATTGTCGGAAAATAACTGCTGCAATTGCTTCAGGCAAAAGCCTGGAAATACAATAAAAATTGCCATAAACTTGCAGCGGTTATTTGTAGACACTTCCTTATACAGGCGAAACAAGCTGTTATACTTGCAGACCGCCATGATTTACAGTGATGCCTCCGGGTTGTTTTATGAGGGGGCTGTCTGACCCAGCACATGGGTTTTGATGGCCTGAAAGCTCTCTTTGCTGATGACGTGTTCGATCTTACAGGCATCTTCTACGGCTGTCTTCTTCTCGACACCCAGCTGTATCAGCCAGGAAGACAGCAGCTGGTGCCGTTCGTAGATCATTTCCGCAATTTCCCTGCCGGAAGGCGTTAATGTGATAAAACCTGACTTATCCACTGTAATATGTTCTTTTTCGCGCAGATTCTTCATTGCGACACTGACGCTGGATTTCTTGAAACCCAGTTCGTTTGCAATGTCTACGGAACGGACGACGGGAAGCTGTCTGCTCAATATTAAAATAGTCTCCAGATAATTTTCAGCTGATTCGTTTACAACCATGATATTCTCCATTCTTGTCGAAAACCGGAAACCGGGGCGCAGACACCGAATATCCTTACACTTTCGGATATTCCGATTTGCGCCGGACCATTCCGGAGCCGCGCGGACTTTTTATTCAGTATACCATGAAATTCCGGTTTGTGCAAATTTTTGTTGCTGTGGTCCGGTTGTTTTAAGCGGTACTTATTTTAAAGGGGTGAAAGGATTTTTTTGAGGGAGTTTTATGGGACTTGTAATTTTGTATCATTTACCTGTCAAAAGGGATTGACAAAAGCGAACAAATGTTTTATTCTATACAAAGAACATTTGTTCTTTAATTCGGATAAAGTGAGGGCAGGGTAAAATGATGAAAGCAAACGGATATTGGACAGTTGTACTGGTTTTGACATTATTTGCGGTTTTCTGCTGTGCAGGTACGGTAAAGGGCAGGACAGATCCGGGTGTTCGGGAGATAGAGGGATATTATCAGGAGAAGGAGAAAGGTCTTGTTGCAGATGTGAAGGAGTTTCTGAGCGGGCAGGGCTTTGTGCACAGCGGGGTGATGCTGACCAGGGTGATCGAAGCCGACGGGAGCCGGGAATACACCCTTACCGTGCACCATGGGAAGATAGACAGGCTGGACGAGGAGAGCAGACAGCTTTTGATGAATGAACTGGAGGAGATTGTCTTTGAAGGCGGGGACTGTACCTTCAGACATGAATTCTTAATAAATCAATGAGAGAAATCGCATGACATTTTCCGGAAATAGGGGTATACTCTCATAAGGGGCCCGTCCTGAGGCAGCGAGATGGGCAGAAAGGAGTGACGGGGATGTCTTTTATTCCAAAGCCACATGAAATCTACAGGCATTTCAGGGGAAATTTATATCAGGTCACAGCCATTGCGGAGCACACGGAGACGGGGGAGCAGCTGGTGGTCTATCAGGCGCTTTACGGTGATTTCAGGACATATGCCAGGCCGCTTGCAATGTTTACGGAGGTGTTGGACAGGGAGAAATACCCTGACGCGGGGCAGATATTTCGGTTTGAGCTGCAGGGACCTGATGCGGCGCGGCAGAGAGAGACATATCAGGATGGAGGACCGGAAGCCGGCCTGAAGGATGCGGAAGAAAAAACAGATGAGCAGATGGGAAATCCGGTGAGAGACAAAAGGTTCGGCAGTCAGGCGGCAGACGCGGAACCTGTATCGGCTGGGGCAGGAGGGGCTTCAGCAGAGTCAGAACAGGATGAACTCACATTAGACCCGCTGGTACTGGAATTTCTTGATGCCGACAGTTACGAGCAGCGGCTGAACATACTGGCCGGAGTGCACCACAGGGTCACAGATGATATGATCACTACCATGGCGATCGCCTGTGATGTGGAGATCAATGACGGTGATCTTGAGGAGCGGTATGAGGCGCTGAGAACCTGTCTGTTGACCCTGGAACGTTATGAGTGTAACCGGCTCAGGTAAGGCTTCGCTTTCGAATTGAGCCGGTGAAGCGCCGGGCAAACGGTAGGGCCTGCATCATGAAGACTCACGGGTCCGTGGCAGTGAGGGCGGCATCGGGATGCATATGGGAAGAAAGAGGTGGCGTATGGCATATCATTCAGACAAAAAGATGGTAATAGGGGTATCATCAAGAGCTTTGTTTGACCTGACATTGGAAAATGAGATTTTCGAGCAGCAGGGTGTGGAAGCGTACTGCAGATACCAGGTAGAGCATGAGCAGGATATTTTGAAGCCCGGGCCGGGATTCAGGCTGATCAGGTCACTGCTTCGTTTAAATGAATACAGCCGGGAAGGGAATCTTGTGGAAGTCATTATCATGTCCCGCAACAGTCCGGATTCCTCGCTGCGTGTGTTTAATGCCATTGCGCATTACGGACTGGATATTACCCGCTCCGTGCTGGTGAGCGGCGCGTCCCTGGCGCCTTATCTGGAGGCATTCCATACGGATCTGTTTCTGTCTGCCTATGAGGACGATGTGCAGAGCGCCATTGACAGCGGCATAGCGGCAGGGATCATATGTACGGAGCACCGGGTGAGCGAGAGCCAGGCAGAGCATGCGCAGAGGAATACAAAGGGCGACAGCCGGGAAGAGGCTGTGTTATCCGGCGGAGAATTCCAGATACGTATTGCTTTCGATGGAGATGCGGTGCTCTTTACAGACGAATCCGAGATGATCTTTAAGGAAAAGGGGCTGAACGCTTTCGAGGAAAATGAGCGAATGCTTGCGAGGGAGCCTCTTGCGGAGGGACCATTTGCCCAGTTTTTGAAAAAGCTGTCGGATTTGCAGAGAGAGCTTGGGACGGAAGACTGCCCGATCAGGACAGCCCTGGTGACTTCGCGGAGCGCGCCTGCCCATGAGCGGGTGATCCGCACCATGCGTTCGTGGAATGTACGGGTGGATGAAGCATTCTTTCTGGGTGGGCTTGAGAAAAAAGAGGTATTGAAAGCGTTTGGAGCTCAGATCTTTTTTGATGACCAGTCGGTCCACACTTCCAGTGCCGCACAGTCCGTTCCGGCTGCAAGGGTGCCCTACAGAGCTGTGGGACGGCGCAGGTGCCAGGCTGTCTGAAGGAGGAGAGAAGAATAGCAAAAAGGCTTTTTGGGTATGATAGGGATATAGGCAGGCTTTGCCAGGGCCAAAACAACAGAGGAGACACATTTTCGAATGGAGTATAAAAATATCGTGGAGGGCCGTTTTCTGGAACGGCCCAACCGCTTTATAGCCAGAGTGGAGATTGAAAGTACGGAAGAGAGCGAACAGGATGGCGGTTCCGGATGGCTTGAGAAGGTCCATGTTGAGAAGGTTCATGTGAAAAATACAGGAAGATGCCTTGAACTGCTCCGAGAAGGGGCACGGGTCTATCTGGAGAAGTGCGGGAATCCCAAGCGGAGCACGGCTTATGACCTTGTGGCGGTAGAGAAGGGGGAACGTATGATCAATATGGATTCCCAGGCGCCGAACAGGGCAGTGGAAGAATGGCTGCGCAAGGGCGGACTGTTTTCGGATATACAGATGGTGAAGCCGGAAGCCGTATACGGGAATTCGCGTTTCGATTTTTACGTGGAAACCGGAAATGAAAAGATCTTTATGGAAGTGAAAGGGGTTACATTGGAGGAAGACGGCATAGTACGTTTTCCGGATGCGCCTTCGGAGCGGGCGGTAAAACATGTGGAGGAACTGGCGGCAGCCAGAAGGGAAGGGTATCGCGCATTTGTCGTGTTTGTCATACAGATGGAAGGGGTGGAATATTTTACGCCCAACCGGGACACCCATCCGCAGTTTGCCGAAGCGCTTTGCAGGGCGGCAGAAAACGGGGTGGAGATACTGGCATATGACTGTGTGGTGACTCCGGTGAGCATGAAGATGAATCGGCCGGTTCCTGTGGTTCTGGATCCTGGCATTCATGAAAACTTTAGAATTTCCTTAGGAAAGAATAAGTTTGCGGATATTCCTATTCCTCTGTTAAAATGGTATGATAGAAACAGGCGCATTCTGCCATGGCGTGAGGAGCCGTCCCCTTATCGTGTGTGGGTGTCGGAGATCATGCTGCAGCAGACCAGGGTAGAGGCTGTCAAACCTTATTTCGAACGCTTTATGGAAGCGCTTCCTGACATTGCGGCTCTTGCGCAGGCGGAGGAAGAAGTGCTTTTGAAGCTGTGGGAGGGTCTTGGTTATTACAACCGGGTGCGCAATCTTCAGAAGGCCGCCATTCAGATAGAGAACGAGCATGGAGGCAGAATGCCGGATACTTATGAGGAATTGCTGAAGCTGTCAGGGATAGGAAGTTACACGGCGGGAGCCATAGCTTCCATAGCCTTCGGAAGAGCGGTGCCTGCGGTGGATGGAAACGTGCTCCGCGTGGCAGCAAGACTCAGAAGGGATGAACGTCCTGTTACGGACCCAAAGGTAAAAGAAGCAGTGGAACAGGAGCTTAAGGCGATCATGCCCTCTGACCGCCCGGGTGATTTTAATCAGGCAATGATGGAAATCGGCGCCTGCATATGTATCCCCAACGGAGCGCCTCTCTGCGGGAAATGTCCGTTGGAAAGACTTTGTCTGGCTCATATGGCGGGAACAGAGCCGGAGTATCCGAAAAAGCAGACAAAGAGGCCCAGGAAGATTGAGGAGAAGACCGTTCTGATCGTGAGGGACGGAAGCCGGGCTGTGATACGGAAGCGGGCAGAAAAGGGCCTGCTTGCAGGCATGTACGAGTTTCCTTCCATGGAAGGTTTTCATACAGCAGGAGAAGTGACAGCGTATCTGACAGAGAACGGTTTGAATATTCTGCATATCCGTCCCTTAGAGGAGGCAAAGCATATTTTTACCCACAGAGAATGGCATATGAAGGGCTATATGGTCAGAGTGGACGAGCTGGAACCGAAGAAAGCAGGCGGTTTTACGGAGGGCTGGCTGTACATTGAACCGGAGGAGACAAGGGACAGATATCCCATTCCCTCTGCCTTTGGCGCATATACAAAATACCTTGACATCAGGCTGGGCAAGGAAAGATATGAGGAGGACTTAAAAAGTGAAACTGTTGTCGATAGCGATTCCCTGCTATAATTCCGAAGCTTATATGAGAAAATGCGTGGACTCCCTTCTGGTGGGCGGAGAAGACGTGGAGATCATCATCGTAAATGACGGCTCCAGAGACGGAACGGCCGGGATCGCGGAAGAGTATGCGGATAAATACCCGACCATTGTGAAAGCTGTTCATCAGGAAAACGGAGGTCATGGCGCCGCAGTCAATACTGGTATCCGGAATGCGGAAGGGCTGTATTTTAAAGTGGTGGACAGCGATGACTGGGTGAAAAAAGAGGCTTATCTGCAGGTGCTGGATAAATTGCGGGAGCTGGCAGGGGGGGCTTATGCCCTGGATATGCTGATCTGCAATTTCGTCTATGAGAAAGAGGGAGAGAAGCGGAAGAAGGTAATGCATTACAGGCATATTTTTCCGGAGGGAAAGCAATTTACCTGGGGAGACTGTCATCATTTTATTAAGGGGCATTATATATTGATGCATTCGGTTATTTTCCGAACCAGGCTGCTGCAGGAATGCGGACTGAAGCTGCCGGAGCATACTTTTTATGTGGACAATATTTATGTATTTGAGCCGCTTCCCTATGTGAGAAATATGTATTATATGGACGTGAATCTGTACCGCTACTATATTGGGCGGGAAGACCAGTCGGTAAATGAGGAGATTATGATATCCAGAATCGATCAGCAGATTCAGGTGAACAAGGTTATGATGGATTACATGGTGGATAAAAAGCAGGAAATCCTGAAGAATAAGCGTCTGTATCAGTATATGCGGAATTATCTGGAAATTATCACAACAGTGTCTTCTGTGCTGTTGATCCGTTCCGGCACAGAGGAGAATCTTGAGAAAAAGAAAGAGCTGTGGAAGTATCTGAGATCAAAGGACAGGGCTCTGTATCTGTGGATGAGACACGGCATCATGGGGAACGCAATGAACCTTCCCGGGCGCAGCGGCCGCAGGATCTCGGTCAGCGGGTATAAAATCTGCCGGAAAATCTTTAAATTTAACTGACAAAGAGAAAGGGGCTGTCGGGAAATAACTGCATTCCCACAATATGTATTGTGATATGGAAATCACAGCTATATATTGTGAACGAATGCTTTCCCCACGGCCCCTTTTATGATTCGATATCGCGCCGACTATATGGAGATCCGCTTCTTCAGCTTGCGCTGCATTCTGGCGGCCAGAACGACTTCCCTTCTGTAAGTAAAGGTATACATTACGCTGCCAAGTGCGATTGCGGTCATCACATCAAAGACAGAGTGCTGCTTGATGAACATGGTAGACAGTATAATGGACATGGCAAGGATGCCGGAAGCCAGCTTTATGCCCTTTTTATTTTCCAGGTCCGCGCTGCGGATAACGGCAAAATGGGCGCCCATGGAATTGTATACATGGATGCTGGGCCAGAGGTTTGTGGGCGTATCTATGCTCCAGAGAACGGACACGGCCCTTGTGAAAATATTGTCCCGGGGCATTTCCGCCAGTCGCAGATGATGCCCGTTTGGCCACAGGGTGGATATGATCAGGAAGAGCGTCATACCCGTAAAAAGGAATACACAGCATCTGTTAAATTCCTGTTTGCTTCGGAAAAACAGAAATATCACTACTATGGACACATAGGCAAACCACAGCAGGTAAGGAAGAACAAATATTTCGCAGAATGGAATGTAATCATCTGCAGTTACATGAATGACCCGGTAATTTTTCGTGTTTGCCCCCTCCAGCCAGGTAAACCAGGACAGGTAGATGACCATATAGGCCAACAGAGGAATACCATGCCTGTATTTTGCGTAAAGATTTTTTAACTTTTCCATTTTATAACATCCTTTCACTATTCTCCCCGGGCTGCATGTATCGGAACGACAGCCCATATGGCGGTACCCTGAGATGCCTTTAACCATGCTCTAGTATAGCGCTGCAAAATGAAAAATCAATGCCCTTTCTTATTTCTTTAACAAATTTTAGAAAATCTTAATCAACGCAGTATCCGGATGGCATTTTTTTCACAGGTGACATGGATCTGACTGCTCCTGCGGCTGACCTCACCGTCTGTATGAACCCAGAGCGGAAGGCTGGTTTCAATGGTAAGTGACCGGACCTTATAAGGTGTGATCCCCCTGAATCTGTAATGCTTTCCGACGAAAGCGGTGGGCAGGGCGAACAGGATCAGAAGCTTCGGCAGGTCTCCCACAGCGCAGATATTCAGATAACCGTCGCTGTCATCCGCATCGGGAGCAAACATAAATCCTCCGCCTTCAAAGCGATGAAGCATACAGGCGGTAAACAGCATGCTTCCGATATCGATCAGGCTGCCGTCTTCCATGGTCAGCCGGCCCGATATGGCTTTTGAGGCAAACAGCTGTTTCAGGGCGATGCCCAGATAGGTCAGTTTTCCGAGTCCCAGCCGGTTCATCACGGACTTGATCCTGGAATGAAGGGCCTCCTCACAGACAGCAGCGTCAAAACCCATGCCGCAGCTGACGGCGAACTTGCGCGCAGTGCCGTCAGGATAAGTTAAGACGCCCAGATCCATGGGACAGGGTTTTCCGGAATGCAGGATCAGGTCAAGGGCAGCGGACGGCGTTGTGGGAATCTTCAGATCCCGTGACAGGTCATTGCTGGAACCCGTGGGAATATATCCCAATGTAATGCGGGAGGTATCTTCAGGTCCCTGCAGAGCCTCGTTTACGGTACCGTCGCCGCCCAGTATAACAAGTGACAGGGGGCCTGCTGTCTGACGGGCGATATCCTCGGCGATCCGGGCGGCATCCCCTTTTCCTTCGGTAAAGTAAGGGATGCAGGGAATGTTTTGGGACTGAAGCAATGGGGCGATCTGATTTTTCCATATTTTCAGTCCGTGGCCGGAGCCGGAGGCTGGATTGATCATAATGTGATACATGGTGATCCCTCAACTTTCATAATGATATACTGACGGTCGCTGCTTCTTATTTTAACAGTGAAGGAGATTTTCGTAAAGTCTGTTGCGCTGAAAATTTATGGCATATTGCATAAAAATCTTTAAAAAACAGCAGAGTTCCCGTAATAAAGAGGACAAAACGGGTCTTTGCCGAATTTTTTTGTTTGCATTCCCGTTGTTCTATGATATAATCAAGCCATATGTCAAATTCCCAGTGTACAGATATACGGGGAGCAGACAGGGAAATGGAACAGCATATGTGCGCATATTGTCCGGATTGGTCGGCGGACAGATGTACCTGGATGACGGAAATTGATGTTTTAGCCGGGTGAAATGTACGTGTATGCGAAATTGAAAAACGTGCGCGGAACAAGAACAGGAGGATCCGGAAATGTATTCTTTGGATGAAGTAAGAAATGTAGACCCCGAAACAGCCCAGGCCATCGTAGAGGAGCAGAAGCGGCAGAACAGCCATATTGAGCTGATCGCGTCCGAGAACTGGGTAAGCAAGGCAGTCATGGCTGCAATGGGAAGCCCTTTGACGAATAAATATGCGGAAGGATATCCGGGGAAGAGATATTACGGAGGTTGCCAGTGCGTGGATGTGGTGGAGAACCTGGCGATCAGCCGCGCAAAAGAGCTGTTTGGCTGTGAGTATGCCAATGTGCAGCCCCATTCAGGCGCCCAGGCTAATATGGCGGTGCAGTTTGCGATCTGCAAGCCGGGAGATACCATTATGGGGATGAATCTGGACCACGGCGGACATTTGACTCACGGAAGTCCGGTGAATATGTCCGGGAAATATTTCCACATTGTGCCGTACGGGGTAAATGATGAGGGATTTATTGACTATGACGCGCTTCGGGAGATCGCCCTGGAAGCACGTCCCAAAATGATCATTGCCGGAGCGTCCGCATATGCGCGTACCATAGATTTCAAAAAATTCCGTCAGGTGGCGGACGAGGCAGGCGCCGTTCTCATGGTGGATATGGCTCATATCGCAGGCCTGGTGGCTGCAGGGCTTCATCCCAGTCCCATCCCCTATGCCGACGTGACCACCACGACGACCCACAAGACGCTCAGAGGACCCAGGGGAGGCATGATTCTTTCCAGCAGGGCCGTCAATGACAAATACAATTTCAATAAAGCTATTTTCCCCGGTATCCAGGGCGGTCCGCTGATGCATGTGATAGCTGCCAAGGCGGTCTGTTTCAAGGAAGCTCTGGGAGAGGATTTCAGACAGTATCAGAAAAATATCGTGGAAAATGCCCAGGCGCTTTGCAGGGGACTGATGGACAGAGGTGTGAAGATCGTGTCCGGCGGCACGGACAACCATCTGATGCTGGTGGATCTGACCAACTTCGGCATTACAGGCAAGGCAGCCGAAAAGCTTCTGGATGCGGCGCACATTACCTGTAATAAAAATACGATTCCCAATGACCCCCAGTCGCCCTTCGTGACCAGCGGTATCCGGCTGGGCACGCCGGCGGTGACTTCCAGGGGCATGAATGCGGCGGATATGGACAGGATCGCAGAAGCCATCACCCTTGTGCTTAAGGGCGGTGAGGCGAAGGTTGCGGAAAGCTATGCCATCGTGCAGAAGCTGACAGAGAAATATCCGCTGGATTGACGGAATGGAAATGCGTAGTGGCGGCAGAATAATGTATTGCGGATATGCGTATTTTGAATACGTGGATAAACTGGAATAAAAGCGAAGCTGGAACAGGAGATAAGCGATGATAAATATAGCAGTGCTTGGATACGGTACGGTAGGCAGCGGTGTTGTGGAAGTGATCGAGCGGAATCAGGAGCAGATATCCCGAAATACCGGAGAGGAAGTGTACGTCAAATATATTCTGGATCTGAGAGATTTTCCGGGGGATCCATATGAGGACAGAGTGGTACATGACTTTCGTCTGATATTGGAGGATGCTGCTGTTTCCGTTGTGTGTGAGACCATGGGAGGCGTGGGCCCGGCATATCAGTTTACGAAACAGGCGCTTGCCGCCGGAAAAAGTGTGTGCACTTCCAATAAAGAACTGGTGGCCACACACGGGACGGAGCTTCTGGCGCTTGCCGCAAAGAAGCGCTGCAATTATATGTTCGAGGCCAGTGTGGGCGGAGGGATTCCCATTCTCCGCACCATCCAGACTTCTCTTTCAGCGGAGCGGATCGTGGCAGTGACAGGCATTCTGAATGGCACCACCAATTACATCCTTTCCAGAATGGAGACGGAGAAGGCGGATTATCACGAGGTCCTGAAGCAGGCTCAGGAGCTGGGATATGCGGAGCGCAATCCGGAGGCGGATGTGGAAGGACATGACACTTGCCGTAAGACGGCGATCCTTGCGGCACTGGCTACGGGAAAGGCAGTGGAAGCCGGAGAAATTCATACAGAGGGGATCAGCGGGGTTACGCTGGCAGATCTCGAATTCGCCGCTGCAAAGGGAAGGAAGGTCAGACTGCTGGCAGTGGCGAAGATACAGGAAGACGGAAAGCTGTCCGCCATGGTAGCGCCCTTTATGCTTTCCAGAGAACATGCGCTTGCCGCAGTTGGGGATGTATTCAACGCAGTGGTGATCACAGGCAATATGCTGGGAGATGCATTGTTTTATGGGCGGGGCGCAGGCAAGCTGCCCACGGCGAGTGCGGTAGTTGCCGATGTAACGGACTGTGTGCGCAATCAGGGCAGGACGGTTATGGGAGGCTGGAGTGAGGAAAAGGCCGATATGGCCGATATAACGGAGGAAGAAAGACGCTTTTACGTGAGAACAAATGCAGCTTCGGCCGAAGCTGTGGAGAACGCCTTCTGGGGTAAAGAGGACAGGGCGGCTTCGGAAGGAATCCTTTCCGGGGAGGAATACGGTTTCTTTACGCCTGTGATGAAGGAAAAGGATTTTTATGAAAAGTGCAGAGAACTGGGCGACGGGGTTTTGGGTAAGATGCGTCTGATGTAGGAAGAGGGGTTTTCCGAACAAACGGCATCGGTTATATTCCGGCGGCGCCTGAAAGTACGGGAGAGGGATCTGACAGGGAGAAGCAGAACGCGGAAGGTTACGGAAGAGAATGAGAAGAATAAGTCCTGTGAGGAGTGATGAGAATGTCTAAGGTAGTGAAATTCGGAGGAAGTTCGCTGGCAAGCGCGGAGCAGTTCAGGAAGGTGGCTGATATCGTCCACGGCGATAAGGAGAGGAGATATGTGGTGCCTTCCGCGCCCGGCAAGCGTTATAAGGAAGATACAAAGGTGACGGATATGCTCTATGCCTGTTACGATATGGCGGAGGCGGGGAAGGATTTTGAGAAAGCCATTGCCGCTGTCGAGGCCAGGTATGAGGAGATCATTGAGGGATTGGGGCTGGACTTAAAACTGGACGGGGAGTTTGAAGTTATCAGGAAGAATTTCAATGAGAAAGCGGGCAGCAATTATGCGGCTTCCAGAGGCGAGTACTTAAACGGGATCATTCTTGCGGATTATCTTGGGTTTGATTTTATCGACGCGGCCGAAGTGGTTTGTTTTGACGCGGAAGGAGAATTTGACCAGGAGAGGACGAACAAACTGCTCTCATCCAGACTTGCCCAGTGCGAACACGCGGTTATCCCGGGCTTTTACGGCGCAATGCCGGACGGGAGCGTGAAGACATTTTCCAGGGGCGGTTCCGACATTACCGGGTCCATTGTGGCGAAAGCTGCTCAGGCGGATGTATATGAGAACTGGACGGATGTGTCCGGTTTCCTTGTGGCGGATCCTGGGATCATAAAGAATCCCAGAAGGATTGACGTGATCACATACAGGGAATTGAGAGAGCTTTCCTACATGGGGGCAGGGGTGCTGCATGAGGATTCGATCTTTCCCGTGCGCCAGGAGAATATTCCCATCAACATACGCAATACCAATGCGCCGGAGGACAATGGCACCTGGATCGTGGGCAGTACCTGTCAGAAATCAAAATATGTCATCACCGGGATTGCGGGGAAAAAGGGATTCTGCTGTGTCAATATCGAGAAGGCGAAGATGAACAGCGAGATCGGATTTGGAAGGAAGGTTCTGGAGGCCTTTGAGGAGAACGGAATTTCCTTCGAGCATATTCCGTCCGGTATCGACACGCTGACCGTATTTGTGCATCAGGATGAATTCATGCATAAGGAACAGAAGGTTGCGGCATGTCTTTACAGAGTGGCGAAGCCGGATTCCATTGAGATCGAGGCGGATCTGGCTCTGATTGCCGTAGTGGGAAGAGGAATGAAATCCACAAGAGGAACGGCGGGAAGGATTTTTTCCGCGTTGGCCCATGTGAATGTGAACGTGAAAATGATTGACCAGGGTTCTTCGGAGCTGAACATCATCATCGGCGTGGCAAATGATGATTTCGAGACTGCGATCAAGGCAATTTATGATATATTTGTTCTGACAAACATTTAAAAATTGTCAGATATGTAGAAATATCTGGAAATGCGTCATTCTGTGTTGACAGAGAAAAAAATGGGCAATATAATAGAGTCATCATCCTTCATTGATGTACAAAAGAAACAGAGTGCAAATGCTTATTTATCTGCAAAAGAGAAGATATACTTCAGGATGAAGTGGAGGAAAGACCAGGAAATGGATGCAAGTCCATTTCCTGTTGTTTTGTGGGAAAATGTCGGGGGCTGCGGGACATATACTGCAGCTGTTCGTCCCGCATTGCACAGGCGATCACTCCGTTATACAGATACGTTGACAAATGTTTTCGGCCGCGAGTATAAGGAAGAATCACGAAATAAATTTGCAGGATACCACACGGGAAGGCGCATATATACTGGTGTTTCACTCCCGAAAGCGCATATTTATTTCCAGACAGTTCCTGAATTGGGAGAGGATACATATGAAGAGCGGGAATGAGCAGCAGAGAAAGAGGGAAGCCAGAAAAAAGAGGAGGGTCAGGAACCAGGTTATTGCCTATACGGTGATGGGGATACTGATTTTGGCTCTGGCAGCAGGGATCGTATTCGGAGTAAACAGCCTTTTGAAGGGACGCAGGACGGCAGGGCAGCAGGAGGCACAGCAGAGCCGGCAGGAGGAAGACCAGCCGGACACGCCGTCGGACGCCCGGCAGGAGAAGCAGGATATGATAGAGGAGTTTCTGGCGGATGAAGACAAATATATAGTCACGCCGGAGCCTTCTCCCGAGGCAACGGAGCCCACGCCTCAGGAGCGTCTTGATGAGATCGTCGATGCCGGGATCGAGGCAATGCCGCTGGAGGATAAGGTGGCAGGGCTTTTTTTTGTGACCCCGGAGGCGATCACCGGGGTTTCTGCCGCGGTGCAGGCGGGAGAGGGGACCAGGGATGCGCTGGCGCAGTATGCGGTAGGCGGGCTGGTTTATTTTGCGCAGAATCTTCAGTCGGAACAGCAGCTGAAGGATATGCTGGAAAATACGAAGCAGTATGCAAATTATCCTGTCTTTCTGGGGGTGGATGAAGAGGGCGGCACTGTGGCAAGGATAGCCGGGGCAGGGATCGGCCCCGCGGTGGACGCCGCGGAAGACATTGGGGCCACTGGAGATACGCAGAATGCGTACAATGCAGGATCCGCCATCGGAAGCGCGCTGGCGGATCTGGGATTTAATGTGGATTTTGCGCCGGTGGCGGATCTGGCCAATGTGGAAAACAGTATCATGGAAGGACGTGCCTATGGTTCTGAAGCCGGAACGGCATCGGGATTTGTGGCAGCCATGGTACGGGGGCTGGAGGAACAGAATGTGACGGCATGCCTGAAGCATTTTCCGGGAATCGGCAGTTCCGTGCAGGATCCCCATGACGGAATGTCATCCTCCGACAGGACGGAAGAGCAGTTCAGGGCGGAGGAACTGGCCGTATTTCAGGCAGGGATAGATGCGGGGGCAGAGATGGTCATGGTGGGACATATGGCGGCCCCGGCTTTGACCGGAGACAATGAGCCCTGTATTTTTTCCCGGCATCTGGTGACGGATATCCTGCGGGAAGAGATGGGCTATGACGGCGTCATCATCACGGATGCGCTGAGCATGTCCGCCATATCCGAATATTACGGCGCGGATGAGGCAGCTATCATGGCTGTCCTGGCGGGGTGCGATATGCTGCTGATGCCGGAGGATTTCGAGAAGGCTTACAACGGGGTCCTCCAGGCCGTAGCGGACGGAAATATCTCGGAGGAGCGGATAGACGATTCGCTGAGGCGGATTTACAGGATCAAGTATGCGGATATGATCGAACAGTGAGTAAAATATGTCCGGGGAGCCGGCAGTGCATATGGGGACAAAAGAGCGGGAGAGCCGGGCCTTCCGCTTTTCTTTTGGCCACTTTTTGAAATTAGGGGTGGTACAAAAGGGCAAATTAGAGTAGAATAGAAAAAGAATATGGACAGTCGCGCAGGCGAATGTCCGTTAAGGGGCAGGAAGGGATATTTATGAGATTACTTGATTTGCTGGAGAACATCAGTTTTGAATGCATACAGGGGACTGTCGATGCAGAGGTATCCGCGGTTATTTACGATTCCAGAAAAGAGGTAGTGCCGGGATGCCTCTTTGTATGCATTGAGGGAGCGAAGTCTGACGGTCATGGATATGCGGCGGAGATGGCGGAGAAAGGCGCCGGTGTACTGGTGGTGTCTAAGCCGGTGGAGACAGTGAAAGGAAAAGATATAACGGTGATCCGGGTGGAGGATACCAGATATGCCCTGGCTTTTATCTCGGCGGCATGGTTCGGCCATCCGGCTGAGAAACTATGTGTGATCGGCATCACCGGTACAAAGGGCAAGACCACCACCACCTATCTTGTGAAGTCTATTCTGGAGAATGCCGGGCTTAAAGCGGGGCTGATCGGAACCATCGAGACCATCATAGGGGAGGAGCATCTCCATGCGGAAAATACCACACCCGAGTCTTATCTGCTGCAGGAGGACTTTGCCAGAATGGCGGAAGCCGGGCTGGATGCGGTGGTGATGGAGGTATCCTCCCAGGCCCTGAAGCTTCACCGGACACAGGGCTTTGTGTTTGATTTCGGCATCTTTACCAATCTGGAGCCGGATCATATCGGAGAGAATGAACATGCCAGTTTTGAAGAGTATATGGCATGTAAGGGACTTTTGTTCCGGCAGTGCCGCACAGGTATCGTGAACGGCGACGATGCCCATACAGAAAAGCTTCTGGAGGGGCACACCTGCGAAGTGGAGACTTACGGCACAGGGGCGGGCTGCATGCTCAGGGCCGAAGCTCTGGAGCTGGTTCAGAAGCCGGGTGAGCTTGGGGTGGATTTTCATGTATCGGGCCTGATGGATTTTGATGCCCACATGCCTGCTCCCGGCCGTTTCAGCGTATATAATGCCCTCTGCGCAATTGCCATATGCCGTCATTTTCGGGTCGGTATTGCGGACATCCGGAAGGCATTGAAGGATGCGCATGTAAAGGGGCGTATAGAGAAGGTCAGGATCTCCGACCAGTTTACGCTTCTGATCGATTATGCCCATAATGCCATGGCTCTGGAAAGTCTGCTTTCGACTCTGAGAGAATACCGTCCCGGAAGACTGGTGTGCATGTTTGGCTGTGGCGGCAACCGCTCCAGGCAGCGCCGTTACGAAATGGGAGAGGTGAGCGGCAGGCTGGCGGATTTTACGGTCATTACTTCTGACAATCCGCGCTTCGAAGAGCCGCAGGATATCATTGCGGATATCCGCGAAGGGATCGACAGGACCGACGGGGAATATGTGGAGATCTGTGACAGAAGGGAAGCCATCGCCTATGTCATCTCCAATGCCCGGAAAGGGGATCTGATCGTTCTGGCAGGAAAGGGACATGAGGACTATCAGGAGATCAAAGGGGTGAAATATCCGATGGATGAGCGGGTGATCATACAGGAGCTTCTGGATTCCGGACTTGCCCATATATGATATCGGAAGCGGGCTGACACTGCTGCCTGGGGATTTTTTTGCATGGAAAGAAAATGTTTCAGGCGTTTGTTCAGAGAATCCGGTTTGGAATCCGGTTTAAAAAGTTCCATCAGAGATACGTTTGCATAATTGGGGAATTTATACTGCATTGAATGATACTCGTGAGCGCATGCATTTACCGTTTTTGTTCCGGATCGCTGAAGCGCTCACCGGTTATACGTTTCGGTTGACAAATGGTTCCGGACGTGAGTATGATTTACAGTCATGAGTGATAACAAAGTCACTGTTGTGACAGTGATCTTGGAAATTGTCGGAAGATAACGGACAGGATCTGTTCAGGGTAAGGCTGGAAATCCCGGGAAACTGCCGTGAACCTGTATGGGTTATCTGCCGGCACTTCCCTGAGTATAAATTCGGACAGTCCCTCAAGCCATGCGCGGAAGGAACTGTCAGGACCTGGAGGAAAAGGATGAGTGAACTTTATGCAGACATAATCGTAGATATTTCTCATGAAAAACTGGATAAACCTTTTCAGTACCGAGTGCCCGACAGGCTGAAGAATGTGTTGGAGACGGGCATGTGCGTGGAGGTTCCCTTCGGAAACGGCAATAAGCTGCTGAAGGGTTATTGTATCGGCATGGGCGATATATGTAAATATGATCCGGCCCGAATGAAAGAAGTCAGAGCTGTGGCGGACAGCGGTGTAGGCATAGAAGACAAAATGATCATACTGGCCGGATGGATCCGGAAAAACTACGGATCCACCATGATACAGGCTCTGAAGGCGGTGCTTCCCGCCAAACGTTCCGTCAAAAAGGCAGAGCACAGGACGGTTCAGAGACTCCTGGGGCGTGAGGAGATCATCTCTCTCATGGGCGAGAGCGGAAGGCGCGGGCAGGTTGCGAAGGAGAGGCTGCTGCGGGAGCTGGCGGAGCAGGAGTCCATTCCTTACGAGTGGGTGACCGGCAGGCTGGGCGTGTCGCCCCAGACCGTCAGCAGCCTGGAGAAGGCGGGAGTGATTAGGATCCTTCGGAGCCAGTCTTTCCGCAATCCGGTGAAACTGGAGCAGAAGGCAGATCAGGAAAAGCTTCTCAGCCATGCGCAGAAGCGGATTGTAGATGAGGTTATGGAGGATTTCGACGGGGGGAAGCCGGATGTCTATCTGCTGCACGGTATTACAGGAAGCGGCAAGACCTTTGTCTATATGCAGCTTGTAAAGGAGATGGTGGAGCGGGGCAGGCAATGTATCGTGCTGATACCGGAGATTGCCCTGACATACCAGACATTGCTGCGCTTTTACACTATGTTCGGGGACAGGGTCAGTGTCATGAATTCGAATCTGTCTCCCGGGGAAAAATATGATCAGTGCGAACGGGCCAGAAACGGTGAGATCGATGTGATCATAGGGCCCCGCTCCGCTCTGTTTACCCCCTTTCCAAAACTGGGGATCATTATTCTGGACGAGGAGCATGAGGGAAGCTATAAAAGTGAATCCACACCCAAATACCATGCCAGGGAGACCGCCATGGAGGTGGCAAGGCTCCATGGCGCCAGCGTGATGCTGGGATCTGCCACTCCTTCGCTGGAAGCCTACTATCGGGCGGAAAGCGGGGAATATAAGCTGTTCCTCCTGAAGGAAAGGCTTACGGGAAGCCTGCCCCGGGTACATGTGGTGGATCTGCGCCGGGAGTTGAAGGAAGGAAACACATCCATTTTCAGCAGAAAACTCCAGGAACTGCTGACAGAACGGCTTTCCAGGGGAGAACAGAGCATTTTATTTCTGAACCGGAGAGGATATGCCGGCTTTGTTTCCTGTCGGTCCTGCGGCCATGTGATGAAATGCCCACATTGTGATGTGTCCCTTTCGGAGCATACAGGCGGGCGGCTGATGTGTCACTATTGCGGCCATACGGAGGGAATGCCGAAAATATGCCCCCAGTGCGGCTCCAGGTATATCAGCGGTTTCCGCGCCGGCACTCAGCAGGTGGAGGAAAGGCTGAGGCAGCTGCTTCCCGGCGTGCGGACATTGCGCATGGATGCGGATACCACAAGGACCAAAGGCAGCTATGAGAAAATTTTATCCGCTTTTTCAAACGGGGAGGCAGATGTGCTTATCGGTACCCAGATGATCGTAAAGGGACATGATTTTCCCAAAGTGACTCTGGTGGGCGTACTGGCGGCGGATCTGTCTCTGAATGTGAGCGATTACCGCGCAGGGGAGAGAACTTTCCAGCTGCTGGCTCAGGCTGTGGGACGCGCGGGAAGAGGAGAGCTTGCAGGGGAGGCGGTGATTCAGACCTACCAGCCGGAGCATTACGCGGTGGTACATGCGGCAGATCAGAATTATGAGGGATTTTACGGGGAAGAGATCATTTACCGCGAGATGGTGGGTTATCCTCCCGTCTCCAATATGCTGGCGGTGCAGGTTTTCTCAAAGACGGAGGAAGCGGGCTTCGCCATGGCCGGAAGGCTTGCGGGTGAGGTGAAAGAAAAGCATGTAAAGTCGCAGGAGAATACAGGCGCGCAGATGCTTCCGCTGCAGCTCATCGGCCCGGCGCCGGCCACCATCGGCAGAATTAATGATATTTTTAGATTTGTATTCTATGTGAAAAGCGCAAAATATGGTAAACTGGTAGAGATAAAGGATATGCTGGAGGAGGAATTGCGCAGGCAGCCGCCGGCCGGAGAGCTGACGGTGCAGTTTGATTTCAATCCGATACATATCATGTAGGGAGAGAGGCCCGGGGCTTTTCCGGGGAGTGCTCAGGGCTGCCGTGGCAGATTTGTAAATCCCGGCGGTCTTGAGCATAATTAAAGAAAAGCAAAAAAGACGGAGCGCATTCACCCGGACTTGATACGGGTGAGCGGAAAAAGCCGGTTTATACCGGGAAAAGACAGAATAAGCAGGGAAAGAGGACGGGAAAATGGCAATCAGGAATATTCGGGAAATAGGAGAAGAGGTACTTGGGAAGAAATGCAGGATGGTGACGGAGATGACGCCCAGGATCAGAGAGTTGATCGAGGATATGCTGGACACCATGTATGAGGCAAACGGCGTGGGGCTGGCGGCGCCTCAGGTGGGCGTGCTGAAGCGGATCGTAGTGATCGATACCACTGGGGAGGATCCCCATATTCTGATCAATCCCAGGATCGTGGAGAGCAGCGGCGAACAGACCGGGCAGGAGGCATGTCTGAGTGTGCCGGGCAAAACAGGCCAGGTTACCAGGCCGAATTATGTCAAGGCGGTAGCACTGGATGTAAATATGAAGGAATTTGAGCTGGAGGGAACGGAGCTTCTGGCCCGGGCCATCTGCCATGAACTGGACCATCTGGAGGGACAGCTCTATGTGGAAAAGGCAGAGGGACCGCTGCAGGATGCCGTCACTGAGGAAGAAGAGGAATAAAACGGAGGTTTTTGGATGAAGATTGTGTTTATGGGAACTCCGGAATATGCCGCCGAAGCGCTGGAGGCTCTGATCAGCGCGGGGCATGAGGTAGTGGCTGCGGTGACCCAGCCGGATAAGGCGAAGGGCAGGAGCGGGAATCTTCTTCCGCCGCCGGTGAAAGTCTGCGCGGCGAAGCACGGGATTCCGGTTCTGCAGCCCCGCCGCATCAAAAAGGCGGAGGCGATGGAGGAACTGAAGCAGTATCCTGCCGAGATTTACATTGTGGCAGCATTCGGGCAGATTTTGTCTCAGGAGATACTGGATATTCCCCCCAGGGGCTGCCTGAATATCCATGCATCCCTGCTTCCCGGATACAGGGGGGCTTCTCCCATTCAGCATGTGATACTGAACGGGGAGAAGAAGACGGGGATTACCATTATGCAGATGGATGCGGGGATTGACACCGGCGATATTCTGTACCGGAAGGAAATTCTGATCCGGGATGACGATGATTACGAGACACTCCACGATAAGCTGGCGGTGCTGGGAGGTCAGGCGATTACGGAGGCCCTGGCGCTTTTGGAGCAGGGGAAACTGATTCCGGAGAAGCAGCAGGAGGATTTAAGCTCTTATGCCCCGCTGATCGGCAAGGAGATGGGACGGCTTGATCTTACACAGAGCGCGGCGGCTTTGGAGCGCAGGATACGCGCCATGACACCCTGGCCCAGCGCTTATACTTCCTATCAGGGGAAGAAGCTGAAAATCTGGAGGGCGGAGCCGGTCTTTTCCGTGAATACCTTTGGGCGGAGGCCCGGCGAAATCCTGTGTACGGATAAGAATTCCGTGACAGTGGCGGCAGGCGAAGGCGCTCTGCGGATTTATGAGCTTCAGCTGGAGGGCAGGAAGCGGATGACGGCGCATGATTTCCTGCTGGGTGTCAGGATGCAGCCGGGAGAAATGCTGGGGTGATCTTTGAAGGACCGCTGCATTTCCTGGCATGATCTGAAGTGTCTGGAAAAAGAAAGGAGTGACACGATATGGGTATGTTTTATTGGGATCCTACGTATATTCTGGTTTTGATCGGCATGGTGCTGTGTCTGGGGGCCAGCGCCATGGTGAACAGTGCCATGGGCAAATACAGCAAAGTGCGCAACAGCACCGGGATAACGGGGGCGGAAGCCGCCAGGCGCATCCTGAATAATGAGGGGCTTTACAATGTGCAGATCGAATGTCTGAAGTCGGGCAGCGGAGACCATTACGATCCCCGTTCCAATACGGTGCGGCTTTCCTATGATAATTACAATCAGCCCTCTGTGACTGCTGTGGGGGTTGCGGCCCATGAATGCGGGCATGCCATTCAGCATGCCAGGGGATATGCTCCTTTAAATTTCCGCTCTGCCCTTGTGCCGGTGGCGAATATCGGCAGTACCCTGGGTATGCCTCTCATCATACTGGGCGTGATATTGAGCTGGAACCGGGTGCTGATAGAGATCGGGATCTGGGCATTTTCACTGGCAGTGCTGTTTCAGCTGGTGACACTGCCGGTGGAGTTCAATGCTTCCGCCAGGGCTGTGGCGAAGATCGACCAGTATGGGCTGATGAACAGTGATGAGGCAAAGGGGTGTAAAAAGGTTCTGACGGCGGCAGCCATGACCTATGTGGCGGCGGCAGCTTCCTCCATTTTACAGTTATTGCGGCTGATTCTGCTGTTTGGCGGCAACCGGAGAAATGATGATTGAAGCAAAATGGCAGTTGGGAGATAGAATGAATACTCGGGAACTTGTTTTGGATATGCTGCTGACCCTGGAGCGGGAAGGAGATTACTCGCACAGGCTTGTAAAGTCCGTGCTTGACAAGTTTGACTATCTGGAGGCCCGTGACAAGGCTTTTATCAAGCGGACTGCAGAGGGTACGCTTGAACGGCAGCTGGAACTGGATTATTATCTGGACTGTTATTCCAGCCTGCCTGTGAGGAAGATGAAGCCGCTGATACGGTGCCTGATGCGGATGAGCGTGTACCAGCTGCTGTATATGGATTCCGTGCCGGACAGCGCGGTCTGCAACGAGGCGTGCAGACTGGCGGCAAAGAGAGGCTTCGGGACGCTGAAAGGGTTTGTGAACGGCGTGCTGCGCAAGATTTCCAGGCAGAAGGAAGCGCTGCCCATGCCGGACGAAAGACGGGAGCCGGTGTGCTTTTTATCCGTTAAATATTCCATGCCGGAATGGCTTGTGGAGCTGTGGATGGATGAATATGGAAGGGATATAACGGAAACACTTTTACAGGGGCTGCTGGAGATTCATCCGGTATCACTCAGATTCTCCACTCTGCTGTCGAAAGAGGAGAGGGAGTCGATCTGCGGGGAGATGGGGGAAACGGGGATGGAGATGACCCGGAGCGCTTATCTGCCTTATTTGTATCTGACGGGAGGCTACACGGAAAACCTGGCCAATCTGCCTGCTTTTGCCCTGGGAAAGTGCACTGTCCAGGATGTGAGTTCCGCGCTGGCGGTGGAAGCGGCGGGAGTGAAGGACGGCGACTTTGTAGTGGATGTCTGCGCTGCCCCGGGAGGCAAGAGCATCCTTGCCGCAGAGAAGGCCGGCAGCGGCAGAGTGCTTGCCAGAGATATATCGGAAGAAAAGAGAAGCATTACGGAGGAAAATATCGGCCGCATGAGGACAGGGAATATCCAAACGCAGGTTTTCGACGGCACCTGTACGGATGAAACCCTGCTGGGAAGAGCGGATGTGGTTCTGCTGGATGTGCCCTGTTCAGGCCTGGGTGTCATGGGAAAGAAACGGGATATCAAATACCGTGTGACCAAGAAAGGCCTGGATGAGATTGAGAAGCTTCAGCGGCAGATCGTGGCGGCTTCGGCAGGGTATGTGAGGAAGGGCGGCACTCTTATATACAGCACCTGCACCATCCGCAGGGAAGAAAATGAAGATATGGTCAGGTTTATCTCGCGGGAACTGGGATTTGAGCCGGTGTCCCTGGAGGGGATCTTTCCCGAAGCGGTCCTTGCCGGAAAGAAGCGCCTGGAAGAGAAAATGAGAGAGGCCGGAAAAGATCCTGGGGCAGGATTGACGGAGGAAGAGGCCTGTGCCTGTATCCAGATGCTTCCGGGTTATATGGAGGCGGACGGCTTTTTTATTGCCAGATTCCGGCGGAGGTGAGGGCAGCGGAAGCGGGCCGGTGTCCCGTGTTTTTCCGATCCTGTGGGACCTGCTTTTTACACGGGCATGTCTCCGGGGATGGCGGTTGGCGGGGACGAAGCGAGACCAGGGAAATTTTACAAAAAGGAGCCGGGAGGCTTCAGAGCAGAACGGAGCTGGCAGGAAGGACGAGATGGTGAGCGGGAAGAACTGGCCGGAAGGCGCAAACGGTGAAAAAACAGATATCAAATCCCTGACCCTGCGGGAATTGCGGGAAGAAATGGCTGCGGGAGGTGAGAAAGCCTTCCGGGCGGCGCAGATGTATGAGTGGATGCATGTAAAACTGGCAAGAAGCTTTGACGAGATGACCAATCTGTCAAAAGCGTTTCGGGAGGACTGTAAAAGCAGGTATGTTTACACCGCGTTGCAGGCAGTTCGCATGCAGGAATCAAAGCTGGACGGTACCAGGAAATTTCTGTTTGCCCTTTCCGACGGCAATATGGTGGAAAGTGTCTGGATGAAGTATAAGCATGGGAACAGTGTCTGCATCTCCTCTCAGGTGGGCTGCAGGATGGGCTGTAGGTTCTGCGCGTCTACCCTGGACGGGCTGGAGCGGAACCTGACTCCTTCCGAGATGCTGGATCAGGTCTATGCCATTACGCTGCTGACAGGGGAGCGGGTGAGCAATGTGGTGGTGATGGGGACAGGAGAACCGCTGGATAATTACGACAACTTATTAGTCTTTTTGAAAATGCTCACGGATGAAAACGGACTTCATATCAGCCAGAGGAACGTAACGGTATCTACCTGCGGCCTGGTGCCGGAAATGAGGAGGCTTGCCGGGGAGAAACTTCAGATCACGCTGGCATTGTCGCTGCATGCGGTGACGGATGAAAAGCGCCGCAGGATCATGCCTGTTGCGAAACGCTTTTCCGTCAGTGAATTGATGGAAGCCTGTGAATATTATTTTGCGCAGACTGGCAGAAGGATCACCCTTGAATACAGTCTGGCGGCGGGGGTGAACGACGGTGAGGAGGATGCGATGGGGCTGGTTCGCCTGGCGAAACCTCTTCGCTGCCATGTCAATCTGATTCCGATAAATCCCGTAAAAGAATGCGGTTTTTCGCGCACGCAGCTGCCTCAGGTCAGGGCTTTTCAAAATATACTTGAAAAAAATGAAATAAATGGTACTATTAGAAGGGAAATGGGCAGGGATATTGACGGGGCATGCGGACAGCTGAGACGTAAGAATATGTCCGGCCTGCGGGACATTGGAGGAAATGAAGCGTGTTGAAAACGTTTTCGATGACGGATATAGGCAGAAAGAGAAAAGCAAATCAGGATTATGTATATTCATCGGAGCAGCAGGTAGGCAGGCTGCCCAATCTGTTTGTGGTGGCAGACGGCATGGGCGGCCATAATGCCGGGGATTATGCCTCGCGGGTTGCGGTGGAGACCATTGTGGAACGGATCGCGGATTCCACGGAACAGGATCCGCTGCGTGTTTTTGACATGGCGATTCAGGCGGCCAACGCACGGATACGGAAACTGGCAGAGGGATCTCCGGAACTGGAAGGGATGGGGACCACTGTGGTGGCGGCGTCCTGTGGAGAGGGATGTCTCTTTGTCGCAAATGTGGGAGACAGCAGACTGTATGTGGTGAACCGCTCCAGGATAAGGCAGATCACGAGAGACCATTCCTGGGTGGAGGAGATGGTGCGGAGAGGCGGAATCGGCAGGGAGGAAGCCAGGAACCATCCGGATAAGAATATCATAACCAGGGCAGTGGGAGCGGAAGATACGGTAAAGGCGGATTTTTATACGGTGCGCCTGGAACAGGGCGATCGGATTTTGATGTGTACGGACGGACTGACCAATATGCTGGAGGACGAGGAGATCCGAATGATACTGGACGGAGCCCGGGATATTGTGGAGAAAGCGGAGGCGCTTGTCAGAACCGCCAATGAGAACGGCGGAAAAGACAATATCAGTGTGATTTTGATTGAATCTCTGGAAGAGGGTTAGAATGGAGAGCATATATGGTTAAGATTGGAATGATGATCGGCGATCGCTATGAGATACTGGAAAAGATCGGAACCGGCGGCATGTCGGATGTCTACAAGGCAAAATGCCATAAGCTGAACCGTTTTGTGGCAATCAAGGTCCTGAAGCAGGAATTCAGTGAAAATGCTAATTTTGTATCGAAATTCCGTACAGAAGCCCAGGCTGCGGCCGGACTGATGCATCCCAATATCGTAAATGTGTACGATGTGGGGGAGGAAGACGGAATTTACTATATTGTGATGGAGCTGGTGGAGGGCATCACGCTTAAAAAGTATATTGAGAAGAAGGCCAGACTGTCTTTTAAGGAGGCAGTCAGCATTGCGATACAGGTGAGCATGGGAATAGAAGCCGCTCACAACAATCATATCATCCACAGAGATATTAAGCCTCAGAATATCATCATCTCCAAGGACGGAAAAGTGAAGGTGACGGACTTCGGCATTGCCAAGGCTGCCACAAGCAATACCATCACATCCAATGTGATGGGCTCCGTCCACTATACGTCACCGGAGCAGGCCAGGGGAGGCTACAGCGATGAGAAAAGCGATATTTATTCTCTTGGCATCACGATTTTTGAAATGCTCACCGGCAGAGTTCCCTTTAACGGTGAGACCACGGTGGCGATCGCCATCAAGCATATTCAGGAGGAACTTCCGTCTCCAAAGGAATTTGTCCCTGAGATTCCCAACAGCGTGGAGGGGATCGTATTAAAATGCTGTCAGAAATCTCCGGACCGCAGATACCAGAGCATGCAGGAAGTGATCGCGGATCTGAAGCAGTCCCTGATGAATCCTGATGACGACTTTGTAGTACAGAATGACCCCGATATGAACGGCGGAACCCGGAAGATCTCGGACAATGAGAGGGAACAGATCAAGCGGAGAACTGTCTATCAGGAGAATTATGAAAATAACCGGGAATATGAGGAACGGGAAGAACCCATACGCCTGCGCGCCGATACGGAAGCAATGTACGAGAACGAGAGCAGTGTGGAAGATGACGACGAATATGACTATAATCCGAAGATGGAGAGAGTGACCACGTATCTGGCTCTGATCGGGGGTGTGGTCTTCTGTGTGGTCGCAATTGTCCTTGCAGTCAAGGTATTCGGCGGCCGTGAGGAAGGCGACGCGGCATCGGACAGCCCTGTTATCACCTCGCCGCCATCCACGGAGTCACCGGACAATTCTTCGGCATCATCAGAGGAAAAGGTGAAAAAGGTAGCGATGCCGAAGGTGGTTGGCAGGACTGTGGAGGAAGCAAGAAATGCGCTGACGGATGTGGGGCTGAAGTCTGAGGTGGCTTACGAGGAATCGGATGAAATCCGGGCAGGGGAAGTCATCAGCGCCGATGTGGAGGAAGGCGCCGAAATAGAAGAAGGAACCACTGTGAAGCTCACGGCCAGTGCGGGGCCTCAGGGGGTTTCCGTGCCTTCCGTGGTGGGCATGGACTACGACGGGGCCAATGCGCGGCTTACACAGCTGGGATTTGCTGTGACGAAAGTAGAAGGCTATTCCGATGAAGTGGATGCCGGGATTGTTATGGCCCAGGTGCCTTCTGAGGATACGGATGTGGCAAAGGGGACGAATATCACGGTGACGGTCAGCCTTGGGAAAGAGAAGGTCTGGGTTCCGAAGCTGCTTGGATACTCCGAGCAGGACGGGATTGCGGCCGCTCTGGAGGCAGGTTTGCAGGTGGGAGAGGAAATTGCCTATGTCTATAGTGATGAGTATACGGAGGGACAGATCTGTTACCAGAGTTATTCCACCGGTTCTTATGTGGATCCCGGAACAGTGATAGATATCAAGGTCAGTAAAGGGCCTGAGATACAGACTTATAAATGCAATGCCAGCATTCTGGCTCCTACGCCGGAGGAGGCGCCGGATTACGCGGCGGGAATGGAGGTTTCCATCAGGCTGACGGCAGATGACGGACAGATATTGTTAGACACCAGCACGTCCAGTTTTCCCCAGGCGGCGAATTATTACGGCCTGACTTCGGCGGGAGGTACTATTACCATGACGTATTATGTGACCACGGAAGGCACTACCACAACAGATCCGGAAACGGGAGAGACGATCACTGCCCCCGGGGAGACACAGGAAAGATCTTTCAGCAGAAGAATCGACTTTTCGCCAGAATAGGATGGGGCATATGCGGGGAAGGATAGTCAAAGGGATTGGTGGTTTTTATTATGTCCACTGCGGGGCGGCCGGGGACGGTGCGCCGCAGGCAGGGGAATTATATGAGTGCAGGGCAAAGGGAATCTTCCGGAAGGATAACCGCCGTCCCCTGGTGGGGGATGAGGTGGAGATGGACGTGCTGGACGCGGAGAAAAAAACCGGCAATATCAGCTCGCTGCTGCCCAGGCGCAGCGAGCTGATCCGTCCTGCCGTGGCAAATGTGGATCAGGCTCTGGTGATTTTTGCCGTTACACAGCCCAAACCGAACTTTAATCTGCTGGACCGATTTCTGATCATGATGGCGCAGCAGGAGATTGCCAGCATCATCTGCTTTAACAAGGCGGATATTGACGAAGACGGCAGCGGAGAGGAATACCGGCGGATATATGGGGACTGCGGCTGCCGTACTGTGGAAACAAGCGTGAAAACGGGAGAGGGAATCAAGGCCCTGAAGGAACTGCTGCAGGGTAAAGTCACTGCTGTGGCAGGTCCCAGCGGTGTGGGAAAATCCTCCCTCATCAATTGCCTGCAGACGGATATTGTGATGGAGACAGGAGAGATCAGCGCCAGAGTCCAGCGCGGAAAGCATACCACCAGGCATTCCGAGCTGATAGCGCTGGACAGGGACACTTATATTCTGGATACCCCCGGATTCAGTTCCCTGGGGCTTTTCTGCCTTGAGAAAAAAGAGCTTGCGGCATATTACCCGGAGTTTGCAGGGTACGAAGACGGCTGCCGGTTTGCGGGCTGTTCCCATATCGGAGAACGTCTCTGCAGCGTAAAGGACGCAGTGGCGGAGGGAAAAATCAGCAGGATGCGGTATGAGAATTATTGCCTGCTGTACCAGGAGCTGGACTACATACAGTCAAAAAGCGGCAATAAAAATACCGGATCGAAGAAAGGAACACAGGCTGCCCGGAAAAATGGAAGAGAGTTGTAGTAAAAATATAGAGAAAGGCAGAAAACCTTTAAATATAAGGATTTCTGGACAGGTATGATATATTATGAAATTAGGAATCGTCGGATTACCGAATGTGGGTAAAAGCACATTATTCAATTCGCTCACAAAGGCAGGAGCAGAATCCGCCAACTATCCTTTCTGCACCATCGACCCCAACATAGGGATCGTAACCGTGCCGGACGAGCGGCTGAAGCTGCTGGGAGATATGTATCAGTCGAAAAAAGTAACGCCCGCGGTGATCGAATTTGTAGACATTGCAGGTCTGGTAAAGGGGGCTTCAAAAGGGGAAGGGCTGGGGAATCAGTTCCTGAGCAATATCCGGGAAGTGGATGCCATCGTCCATGTGGTGAGATGCTTTGAAGACTCTAATGTAGTACATGTGGACGGCAGCGTGGATCCGCTCCGTGATATAGAGACCATTAACCTGGAGCTGATCTTCTCCGATCTGGAGGTACTGGAGAGAAGGATATCCAAGGTGGCAAAGGCAGCCAGAATGGACAAGACATGCGCGAAGGAGCTTGCTTTGCTGGAGCAGATCAAAGTCCATCTGGAAGCCGGGAAGCCGGCCAAGACAATGGAGATCACGGACGAGGATGAGCTTACGCTGCTGCGCGAGTATAATCTGCTGACATATAAGCCTGTCATTTACGCTGCCAATGTGGCGGAGGATGACCTGGCGGATGACGGCGCTTCCAACTCCCAGGTGGCGGAAGTGCGAAGCTTTGCGGAATCGGAGCACAGCGAGGTATTTGTCATCTGCGCCCAGATCGAACAGGAGATATCCGAGCTGGACGAGGAGGAAAAGGCAATGTTTCTGGAGGATCTTGGACTTGCGGAATCAGGGCTGGAGAAGCTGGTGAAAGCAAGCTACCATATCCTGGGTCTGATGAGCTTCCTGACGGCAGGGGAGGATGAGACCAGGGCGTGGACGATCAAGATCGGGACAAAGGCGCCTCAGGCGGCCGGCAAGATACATTCCGATTTTGAGAGGGGCTTTATCAAAGCGGAAGTGGTCAATTACAGGGATTTGCTGGAGCAGGGGTCTCTTGCCGCCGCCCGGGAGAAAGGGCTTGTGGGCATTGAGGGCAAGGACTACGTTGTCAGGGACGGGGATGTGATACTTTTCCGCTTCAATGTATGACGCAGACAACAGGGGCTCAGGCTTTTTCCTGAACGGGCTGTATCTGTTATGTTCCAATAATTCCTGATCCATTGAATTATGGCTTCCGATGTGGCGGAGGCCTGAAAGGAAGAGATTATGAATGCTGGTGATATTGCGTTTCCGAACCTGGGAATCTATCTGAAGGATGTTCCCAAAACGTTCAGTATCTTTGGATTTGAGATTGCTTTTTACGGTTTGCTCATCGGCATAGGCGTGCTGGCAGGGATCCTGATGGCGGCGCATATGGCGAAGGTGACCGGCCAGAATCCGGACGAGTACTGGGATTTTGCCATCTATGCGGTTCTCTTTTCTATTGTCGGGGCTCGTATTTACTATGTGGTGTTCGCCTGGGATTATTATAAGGATGACCTGCCTGGCATCTTCAGGCTGCGGAATGGGGGGCTGGCGATTTACGGCGGTGTCATTGCGGCTTTTATCACCCTGTTTGTCTACGGCAGGCTCAAAAAGCGGAATCCCCTGCTGATGGGAGATACCTGCATGCCCGGATTGATCCTGGGACAGGCTATCGGGCGCTGGGGGAATTTCATGAACCGTGAGGTGTTCGGAGAATACTATGACGGCCTTTTTTCCATGCAGCTTCCTGTTGAGGCGGTTCGCGCCAGGGATATCTCGGAAAATATTGCGTCTCATATTCCTGACGGGGCGAATTATATTAATGTTCATCCCACGTTCCTATATGAGAGCGTGTGGAATCTTCTGGTGCTGACGGCGCTGCTTACTTTCAGGAAGCATAAAAAGTTTGACGGCGAGCTGTGTCTTCTCTATTTTGGAGGATACGGCCTGGGACGTTTTGTCATTGAGGGAATTCGGACGGATACTCTTTTTATTCCGGGAACATCGCTTCCGGTGTCACAGGTACTGGCGCTGCTGATGGTGATATTTTCCGTGGCGGCGGATGCGGTGGTACGTGTAAGACAGAGAGGCCGCACTTATACGGGCTAAAAATTTTTTCGACAAAATTCACAACCAGATATTGTATGTAGAGAAATTGGATCACACCATATATTGTATGATGACCGCAAAAGCACCCTGAAAATTTTCCGCAGGGTGCTTTTTTTCGTTCTTACCGCACAAACTTTCGGCTTGTCAAATTCTCCAATCTATATTAAAATTAATTGGTAAGTGGGATGAATGTGGCAGAAAAGACCAAAAAGTGGGATGAAATCCCATACCCACATCTGATGGGCGGTGATTGCTGTTGTTTATGAGCAAATACAATCATACGATAGACCCAAAAGGCAGGCTGAGCATTCCTTCCAAATACAGGGAGATCCTGGGAGACGAATTTGTAGTCTCAAAGGGAATGGATGGCTGCTTATTTGTGTACGCCAATGAGACGTGGAAGGAATTCGAGGCGAAGCTTGCGGCATTGCCCCTGGTCAACAGGCAGGCCAGGCAGCTTGCGAGGTTTTTCCTGTCCGGCGCCCAGTATGTTACGGTGGACAAGCAGGGACGTATCCTGGTACCGCAGGATCTGAGAGACTTTGCCGGTCTGGAGAAGGATGTGGTTCTGTCCGGCATGGGAAGCCGGATCGAGGTATGGAGCCTTGAAAAGTGGAATGAAGTGAACAGCCAGGTGGATATTGATGAGATATCCGAGGGCATGGGAGACATGGGACTGACGATCTGATCAGTTTATACGGATCGGATATCCATGGAGCCCGGCAGATATACTGCAGACCGCCAGGATTTACAGTGATGTCTCCGGGAAAATACCTGGCTGGCGGTCTGCAGTCGGGTTGTACTGCAAATTCAACCGGTGCGCAGTATAAGATACGGCGGGAGCGGCGGAAAGCGGGCGGATCCGCAGGCGATAAGTCGCCGCAGGATACGCGGGAACTCAGTGAAGACGGCAGTGAAAAAGCGGGGAAGGGAGCCACGGAAGATGGAAGAAAGATATGAGGCATCGTTCATGCACTACTCCGTCCTTCTGGAGGAGACGATAGAGCAGCTCCATATAAAACCGGACGGTATCTATGTCGACGGTACCCTGGGCGGAGGCGGACATGCCTTTGAGGTGTGCGGCAGGCTGGGGAGCGGTCATTGCTTCGGCATCGATCAGGACGGAGACGCTGTCCTGGCGGCAAAGGAGAGGCTTGCACCTTTTGCGGGAAAGATTACATTCCTGAGGGATAATTTCTGTAATATGAGAAACCGGCTGGCTGAAGAGGGTGTCAGGAAGGTGGACGGCATTCTGCTTGACCTTGGGGTATCTTCCTATCAGTTTGACAACTGGGAGAGAGGTTTTTCCTACCGCTATGATGCTCCGCTGGATATGCGGATGGACCGCAGGCAGACACTGACCGCGGGAGAGATCGTGAACGGATACCCGGAAAGCGGCCTGTACCGTATTATCCGCGATTACGGAGAAGAACGCTTTGCGAAAAATATTGCAAAATACATTACAGAGGCGAGAGCGCAAAAACGCATCGAGACTACTTTTGAGTTAAACGAGATCATTAAGGCGGCTATTCCGGCGAAAATGCGTAAGGAAGGACATCCTTCCAGGCGGACTTATCAGGCCATACGCATAGAGTGCAACAGAGAACTGGAAGTGCTGAAAGATTCCCTGGATGATATGATCGACATGCTGAAACCGGGAGGCAGGCTGTGTGTGATTACATTTCATTCTCTGGAAGACCGTATCGTAAAGACAAATTTTAAGAAAAACGAGACCCCCTGTACCTGTCCGCCGGATTTTCCGGTGTGTGTGTGCGGAAAGATTTCGAAAGGGACAGTTGTGACGAGAAAACCCATAGTTCCGGGGGAAAAGGAACTTGCGGAAAACCCGCGCTCCAGAAGCGCAAAACTGAGAGTTTTTGAAAGAGGGAATGAATCTGAAAAAGAAGGTGGGAACAGGATATGAGTCGAAACAGGAAAAAAAGCAGAAGGGTTTCTTATGATGAGGACAGATATACAGGACGGAGAGAAACGGACACCTATGTATATGGAAATACGGTAAGAAAGCTGGAGCCTGAAAGAGTCTGGGAAGAGCAGGAGGAAGCGCCTGTCAGAAAGCCTCACCATGAAGTGCGGAAGAACCGCGATAAGGCGCACTACATGAATGCGGGGTATGTCATGTTCCTGGCTGTGGCGTTGTGTGCGGCGGCACTGATTTTGGTCAACTATGTTCAGCTTCAGGCGGAACTTACGAATCTGACCAAAAGCGTGGCAGCCAGTGAGAGCAGGCTGAACCGCATGAAGATAGCCAATGATGAGGAATACAACCGGATTCTGAGCAGCATTGATCTGGAGGAGATCAAAAGGATCGCCATTACGGAGCTGGGAATGGTCTATGCCAGGGAGGGACAGATCATTGAGTATGAAAACGAGAGCGGTGATTATATGCGCCAGGTGACAGAGAATAATTGACAGGAGTCAGAGTGAGAGCGGGAAAAAGAGGAAACGTTAGCAAATTCAGGAAAACCCGAACTGCCGGGACAGGGAAGAGGAGAAGGAAAAAGGGGGAGAACAGGAACCGTTTTTCCATCAGGATGCAGAAGAAGGTGGTGGTGCTGTACGGGCTTGTCCTGCTGGCATTTGTGGGACTGAGTGGGCGCCTTGTGTGGATCACCAGAAAAAATGAAAACAAATATCAGAAGCAGGTATTATCCCAGCAGGGATACTCTTCCACAGTCATACCCTACCGCAGGGGCAACATCCTGGATGCCAGGGGAACAAGGCTTGCCACCAGTGAAAAGGTGTACAACCTGGTCATTGACGCCAGGGTGATGACATCCAAAGTAAAGGATGAGATGAAATACCTGGAACCTACACTGCAGGCGCTGGGAGAGTATTTTGATCTGGACATGGTGAAGATCAGGGAGTATGTCAACACGAATCAGACTTCCTCCTGGTATGTACCGCTGAGACAGCTGACTTATGAGCAGATCAGCGGATTCCAGGAAGCCCAGGCGCAGGAGGGATCCAATATAAAAGGTGTCTGGTTTGAAGAGGAATATAAGCGGATATATCCATATGGATCCCTGGCTGCGGATGCGATAGGCTTTACCACTGCGGATGGCCAGGGAAGTTATGGACTGGAAGAATATTACAATGATGTCTTAAATGGGGTTGACGGCAGAGAGTACGGCTATCTGAATGATGACCTGGCAATGGAGCGCACGGTGAAGTCGGCAGTGGACGGATACGACATTCACTCCACCATTGATGCCAATCTGCAGATGATAGTGGAAAAGAATCTGAAGAAGTTCAATGATGAGCATCAGAACAAGGTTCGCGCAGGAAACGGCGCGGAGAATGTGGGCTGCATCATGATGAATGCCAACACGGGGGAGGTCATTGCCATGGCCAGTTATCCCACCTACGACCTGAACGACACCCGTAATCCCCAGGCCATGATCGGATCCAGAATGGTGGAGCAGGTTACGAATGCCAACGGGTATTATGAGATCAAGAAGACGAATACGATCATTGACCAGAATGTGATAGATGCCATGGAAAGTGACGAGTTGTATCTGAATCTGAATTATCTGTGGAAAAACTATTGCATTACCGATACCTATGAACCCGGTTCTACAGCAAAACCGTTTACGGTGGCTGCGGCGCTGGAACAGGGAGCGGTGTCGCCGAACACCAGCTTTGAGTGTACCGGCGTGATGGAGGTCGGGGGATATCCCATCAGATGTCATGCACAGGGCCATATGACCCTGGAAAATGCCATAGCCACGTCCTGCAATGTGACCATGATGAAGATTGCGCAGCTGATGGGGAAAGAGTATTTCTGTAAATTTCAGAATATCTTTAATTTCGGACTCAGGACCAATATAGACCTGGCGGGGGAGGCGAGGACAGCCAGCCTGATCTACATGCCTGAGGATATGGGCCCCACCGATCTGGCAACCAACAGCTTCGGACAGAACTTTAATGTGACCATGATTGAGATGATCACAGGATTTTGTTCTCTGGTAAACGGCGGTTATTACTATGAGCCTCATATGGTGGACAAGATTACCAATGCCAGCGGCGCCACGGTAAAGAATATCGAGCCCAGGGTGCTGAAGCAGACAGTATCGGAGTCCACATCGGCTCTGATCAGGCAGTACTGCAAGGCAGTGGTAGATTACGGCACGGGCACATCGGCAAAGCCTCCGGGCTATCAACTGGGAGGAAAAACAGGTACCGCGGAGACTATTGATCCGATAACGAACAAACGTTCTGAAAATGAGTATGTAGTGTCTTTTATAGGCTGTGTACCGGCGGAGGATCCCGAGATTGCCATTTATGTGGTAGTGGACAGGCTGAATGCGGAGAAGCAGGACAATGCCAGGGTGGCCACGGTTCTGGCGCGGAGTATCCTGATGGAAGCGCTGCCGTATCTGAATATCTTCATGACGGAGCCGGTTTCAGAGGCGGAGCAGGCAGAGCTGGATGCGCTGCAGATGGAAAATACCAACAAGTACACCCAGACACCGGAAGGAACCGAGCCGGAAGATCCGGAAGGCGGTGAGCCGGAGGGCGGAGAAGGCGAAGGGAACGAAGGAGGCACAGGGGACGTGCAGAATGCGCCCTGGATGGATTATCCCATCGACCCTGAGACCGGTTACCGCGTGGGGCCGGACAACAGATATTATGATGCGCAGACGGGGATTCCCATTGAAGGCGAGTCGGTGCCGAATCCGGATATTCCTGTGAATCCGAATCTTACAGGCTGATGCCCGGGCTGCGTTTTCGGGCCCGGCCGGAAAGACGATATTCCTTTTTTTATGCAGGAGGATTCATATCCCGGCAGATTCGAGAATAAAGTATATCAATACCTTCTCAATGAGGAATGAATGCTTTCGGACAATAATAAAATAGTCCACAGGAAGAAGATGCTGGTCAGTTTCCTGATTTTCACCGGCGTATTTACCTTTCTGTTCGGACGGCTGGTATACTTATGTGTCTGGCAGGCGGATCATTATGCGGCAATGGCAACCGACCTTCATGAGCGGGAGCGCAGCATTAAGGCCGCCAGAGGACGCATTCTGGACTGCAACGGCAAAGTCCTGGCGGACAATAAGACGGTCTGTACAGTATCCGTTATTTACAATCAGATAGAGGATCGTGAAAATGTGATCCGGGTTCTCAGCAGGGAACTGGACCTTACGGAGGAGTATGTGCGAAACAGAGTGGAAAAGTATTCCTCCATGGAGCGTATCAAGAGCAATGTGGATAAGGAAACAGGAGACCGGATCCGGGAATATGACCTGGCGGGGGTAAAGGTGGATGAGGACTACAAACGCTATTATCCCTATGATGAACTGGGCAGCAAGGTGCTGGGCTTTACCGGAGGCGATAATCAGGGCATTATCGGGCTGGAAGTGGCATATGATAAGTATATGGAAGGCGAGCCCGGTAAGATCCTGACCGTGACGGATGCCAGGGGCATTGAGGTGGAATCGGCGGGAGAGCGGCGGATAGAGCCGGTAGCTGGCCTGGATCTGTGTATCAGTCTGGACCTGAACATTCAGTCCTATGCCACACAGCTGGCAAACCAGGCGCTTGCCACCAAGCAGGCGGACAGCGTCTCCATCCTGGTGATGAATCCCCAGAACGGGGCGATCCTTGCCATGGCCAATGTGCCGGAATTTAATCTGAATCAGCCCTTTGAACTGCCGGAGGGAACAGCGGAAAATCTTACCCAGGAGGAGCAGCAGAATCTGCTGAACGGCATCTGGAGAAACGGATGCATAAACGATACATACGAACCAGGTTCTACTTTTAAGATCATTACGGCGGCTGCCGGGCTCTCGGCGGGGGTGGTGTCACCGGGAAGTTCGTTCAGCTGTCCGGGTTTCATCATTGTGGATGACAGAAAGATACGCTGTCATAAGGTGGCAGGGCACGGCAGCCAGGATTTTATACATACCATGATGAATTCCTGCAATCCGGCTCTGATCACAGTGGGCCTGAGACTGGGGATTGACAATTATTACAGTTACTTTGAGCAGTTTGGTCTGAAGAACAAAACAGGTATTGATCTGCCGGGTGAGGCGGGGACCATCATGCACAGGAAAGAGGATATGGGGAATGTGGAGCTTGCCACAGTGTCGTTCGGACAGTCTTTCCAGATCACACCCATTCAGCTTCTGACTACAGTTTCTTCTATAATAAATGGAGGAAGGCGGATCACGCCGCATTTCGGAGTATGCACCAGGGATGCGGAAGGCAATGTGGTGGAGAATTTTGAATATCCGGTGACAGAAGGCATTGTGTCGGAGGAGGTCAGCGCTACCATGCGGGAGATCCTGGAGATGGTGGTGAAGGAGGGCAGCGGCGCCAACGGTAAGGTGGAGGGGTTCCGGGTGGGCGGCAAGACGGCGACCAGCCAGACTCTGCCCAGAGGCAGCGGGCGCTATATCGCTTCCTTTGTGGGCTTTGCGCCGGCGGACGATCCCCAGGTGATTGCGCTGGCGATCGTAAATAATCCTCAGGGCGTATACTATGGAGGCCAGGTGGCGGCGCCCATTGTCCGGCAGCTGTACGAGAACATCCTGCCCTATCTGGGGATTGCCGAATATCAGGAATGATCATTACGGAACAAAAATAGAAAGGAATGGGGGATGAGTAAAACCAGCATAACGGCAGTCATGCTTGCTTTCTGTATCAGCGCTCTTGCCGGACCGATCCTGATCCCTTTTTTGAGGCGGCTGAAATGCGGTCAGACCGTCAGGGACGACGGGCCGGCCGCCCATCTGAAAAAGTCGGGCACTCCCACTATGGGCGGGATTTTGATACTGGCAAGCGTATTGGCCACATCCGTGGCATTTATGGAAGATTACCCAAAGATAGCGCCGGTTCTGTTTCTTACGGTAGGTTTCGGACTGGTAGGTTTGATGGATGATTACATAAAAGTAGTATGCAGGCGTTCCATGGGGCTTTCGCCCTGGCAGAAGCTTTTCGGACAGCTGGCTGTCACGGGAGCATTTGCCTGGTATCTGCTCCGTTACACCGATATCAGCCTGGCTATGAAGATTCCCTGGAAGTCCGGCGGGTATCTGGACTTTGGAATATGGAATATCCCGGTCCTGTTCTTTATCGTTCTGGGAACGGCCAACGGAACGAATTTTACAGACGGGCTGGACGGACTGGCAGGAAGCGTCACATTGATGGTGGCGGTATTCTTCTCTGTGGTGTCCATAGGCACTGCGTCAGGGATAGAGCCTCTGACCTGTGCGGTAGCCGGCGCACTGATGGGATTTTTACTTTTTAACGTACATCCGGCCGCGGTATTCATGGGAGACACAGGTTCTCTGGCCCTGGGCGGTTTTGTGGCGGGCTGCGCCTATGTGATGCAGATGCCGCTGTACATAGCGATCGTAGGTATCATATATCTGATAGAAGTATGTTCCGTCATTTTGCAGGTAGGGTACTTCAAACTCAGCGGAGGGAAGCGGATCCTGAAGATGGCGCCGCTCCATCATCACTTTGAACTCAGCGGATGGTCGGAAACCAGGATCACGGCCCTCTTCACCATCATAACCGCGCTGATGTGCCTTCTGGCCCTCAGAGCGCTGAGATGAGGGGAGCGGAGATGCACTTTTGGGAACTGGAATCAGAAAGTGCATCCTGGGCGCACAGATTCGGTTACGGACGCATCACTAAGCGGACGGAAGCGAATCTCAGGTCAAGTGTGCTGGAGATGCACTTACGGAACTGGAATCAGAAAGGAAAAGGATGGTATGAAAGCAGGAGAGAAATGCCTGGTAATCGGCTCCGGTGTGAGCGGAATCGGTTCTGTGGGGCTTTTAGAGCACATGGGTGCGGAAGTGGTACTGTACGACAGCAATGAGAAGCTGACAGAAGAAGAACTGCGGGGGCGCCTTCCGGAGGGAAGCAGGGCTGCCTGTATTGCGGGAGAACTGCCGGAGCAGATCCTGGAGGATACGGAGACAGTGGTCTTAAGTCCCGGGGTCCCCACGGACATTCCTCTGGTGAATGCTCTGCGAGACAGGGGGGCTGCTGTTATAGGGGAGATTGAACTGGGATTCCTGAAGGAAAAGGGGAGGGTAGCCGCGATCACCGGTACCAATGGCAAGACCACTACCACCACGTTGGTGGGCGAGATCATGAAGGCATACCTGGGGGAGGATAAGACATTTGTGGTGGGCAATATCGGCAATCCCTACACATCCGAGTGCCTGAAGACTTCCGGGGACACGGTGACGGTGGGAGAGATCAGTTCCTTTCAGCTGGAGACCATTTCCGCTTTTCATCCGGCAGTGTCAGCCATCCTGAATATCACACCGGATCATTTAGACCGTCATCATACCATGGAGGCCTATGTGGCGGCAAAGGAAAATATCGCGGTGAATCAGGACAAAGGAGATATCTGTGTGCTGAATCACGACAATGCCTTCACGAGAAGCTTTGCGGAAAGATGCCCTGCCGAAGTTGTTTTCTTCTCTTCGTCGGAAGCGCTGGAAGAGGGATACTACCTGAAAGGCGACAAAGTGGTGAAAGCCGCCGGCGGACAGGAGAAGGAACTGTTGGACATTCACAGGGACATGAACCTGGTGGGCATATGTAATGTGGAAAACGTGATGGCTGCCATTGCCATCGCCGAGGGGATGGGCGCGCCCATGGAAACCATCCTGAAAGTCATCAGATCGTTTCGGGCAGTGGAGCACAGGATTGAATTCGTGGCTGCCAGAGGAGGTGTAGATTATTATAACGATTCCAAGGGAACCAATCCGGACGCGGCCATCCAGGGAATCCGGGCCATGAGCAAGCCTACCATCCTCATAGGCGGAGGATATGACAAGGGCAGCGAATACGATGCATGGATAGAGAGCTTTGAAGGCAAGGTAAAATGGCTGGTGCTCATCGGCCAGACCAGGGAAAAGATCGCGGAATGCGCGAGAAAACATGGGATCACCCGGATACGTTTTGCCGATACCTTTGAGGAATGTCTCAGGCTCTGCACGGAGCTTGCGGAAAGCGGTGACGCGGTGCTGTTGTCTCCTGCCTGTGCCAGCTGGGGGATGTTTCCCAATTATGAGGTGAGAGGACAGCTGTTTAAGGAATATGTCAACGGACTAAAATGAGAAACCGGGGATGAAGGCAGGGTGAAGATATGGCGGCACATAGAACGGGAACGGCAAAACATAAGAAAAAAGAACAATCTGAATATTTTTTTGATTACAGCCTTCTGTTTATTGTGCTGTTTCTGCTGGGATTCGGAATGGTGATGATCTACTCCGCCAGTTCCTACAGCGCATTTGAGGAGTATAAAGATACGGCATACTATCTGAAGAAACAGCTTACTGCCGTGGTCATAGGGCTGGTGCTGATGATCATTGTGGCGAATATTCCCTACCGTTTCTGGGAGAAATTTGCTTTGTTTGGATATCTGGTGGCGGCTTCGCTCATTCCGTTGGTGCTGACGCCTCTGGGGGTGAAATCCCACGGGGCCAGGCGGTGGATTAAGATTCCAGGTTTGGGGCTGAACCTGCAGCCTGCGGAGGTGGCGAAGATTGCCATCATCCTGTTCCTGGCAGTGCTGGTGTGCAAGATGGGGAGGGGGATCCGCAGCTTTAAGGGATTCTGTGTGATGATGCTCTTCCCGGTGCCTCTGGCGGCAGAGGTATATATTATCACAAAAAATATGAGTTCGGCGCTTATCATCCTGGGGATTGCCGTGATCATGGTGTTTGTGGCCAGTCCTGACTACAAGAAATTCGTCATCATGGTTCTGCTTGTGGTCGGGGCGGCGTCGGTGCTTATCTATCTGGTGGCATCGGGAAGCGATATCCTGAAATTCCGCGGCAACCGCATCCGTTCCTGGCTGGATCCGGAGAGCGACCCTTCCGATACCGGTTTTCAGACGCTGCAGGGTCTGTATGCCATCGGAAGCGGCGGAATCTGGGGCAAGGGCCTGGGACAGAGCATGCAGAAGCTCAGCTTCCTGCCCGAGGCCCAGAATGACATGATTTTTTCCATTATCTGTGAGGAGCTGGGACTGTTTGGCGCAGTTGCCGTGATTCTGATGTTCATCATGCTTCTGTGGAGGATGATGGTGATCGCAAACAATGCCACGGATCTGTTCGGAGCCATGCTGGTGGTGGGCGTCATGGGACATATCGCTGTCCAGGCGATCCTGAATATAGCCGTTGTGACCGCAACCATTCCCAATACCGGCATTTCGCTTCCGTTTATCAGCTACGGAGGTTCCTCGGTAATGTTCCTTCTGATAGAAATAGGGCTGGTCTTAAGCGTGGCCCGAAGGATTCAACTGAAGGAACTGTAACAGAGTCATACCAGGTCACCGGGACTTTGTATTGGAGACACGGCAGAATACATAAGTCCCGGGCAGGGGGCTTTTGCCGGTGAGATCGGAAATATCATAAAACAGATCTGTACAGTCCCCAAATGGATGGGACAAGGTACGGAAGCGGCAGTACTCTCATAGGATAGAATAGTTCAATGAAAAGGAAGCCGGATGGTGCTTTTATGGATTCTATTTGTATTCAGGGAGGAATAGCCCTTCAGGGAAAAGTTCGCATACAGGGGTCAAAAAACGCTTCGCTGCCTGTCCTGGCGGCTACATTGCTGGTGGGGGAGGGTTCTTTTATACGGAACTGTCCCCGGATAGCGGATGTACATTCCATGGCCAGCCTGCTGAAAAGTCTGGGCTGTATCGTACACTGGCAGGAGAGAGGGATTTTTGTAGATTCTTCCAATGTGAGGAAGGGTAAGATGCCCAGAGAGGCTGTGACAGGCATGCGTTCCTCACTGTGTCTTCTGGGGGCGCTGCTGGGCAGATGCGGAGAGGTGAATATGGAGTATCCGGGAGGCTGCGTCATCGGAGAGCGGCCCATTGATCTGCATCTGTCTGCCCTGAAGCAGATGGGCGTGGCATTTTCCGAAGAAAAGGGACAGCTCAGGGCTGTGGCCAGGAAACTTCACGGCGCTTGTATCGCTTTGCCGTTTCCTTCTGTGGGGGCTACCGAGAATATCATTCTGGCAGGCGTTGCGGCGCAGGGGGAGACGATACTGGAAGGCGCCGCCAGAGAACCTGAGATTCTGACCTTATGCAGGTATCTGAGATGCTGCGGAGCCTGTATTGAGGGAGCCGGGAGCAGCAGGATCGTGATCCGCGGAGGCCGGAGGCTGTGCGGGACAGAGTTTAAGGTGCAGGCGGACAGGATTGTGGCGGGCACCTATCTGCTGGGCTGCATCGGCGCGGGTGGAAGCGTTTTCCTGGAACAGGCGCCGGCGGAGGAGATGGAAGCGGTGCTTCTGGCAGCGGAGGAAATGGGGGGACGGGTATGTATTTCCAGGGAGGGCATTTATGTACAGGCGCCGGCCAGGCCTCTGCCGGTGAATCTGGTCACATCTCCTTATCCGGGATTCCCCACAGATCTGCAGTCCATGGCGCTGGCTGTGGAAGCAAGAGGCAGGGGCTGCTCCAGCATAGAAGAGACGATCTTTGAAAATCGTTTCCGCATCCTGGGAGATCTGGAGAGAATGGGGGCATGTATTCAACAGACGGACGCCGGGCGAGTGACGGTTCAGGGAGTGGAGGTACTGCACGGGACGAAAGTGGAAGCAGGGGAACTGAGAGGAGGCGCCGCCCTGGTGATTGCCGGGCTGATGGCGGAAGGGCAGACTCTGGTGGGAGGCTGTCCCTATATATACCGCGGATATGAGAATATCTGCAGGGATTTCAGAGAGTTAGGAGCGCGTGTGACAAGTGTTTAAGAGCAAAAGAACGGGGATTGGCCTGGCAGTGGTCATTGTTCTTCTTCTGATGGCGGCGCTGGGCGCAGGCAGTTATATCAGGAAGACTTACACCATTGAGACCGTCTATGTGGAGGGAAATGTCCATTATACGGAGGATGAGATCAAGGCAATTGTGATGGACGGTGCTTTAGGGAATAATTCCCTCTACCTTTCCCTGAAATATAAGGATAAGGGAATAGAGGGGATTCCCTTTGTGGATGTGGTGGACGTGGATATCCTGTCTCCGGATACTGTCAAGATCATCGTGTATGAGAAGGCGCTGACAGGCTGTGTGAGATATCTGGATACCTACATCTATTTTGACAGGGACGGGTATGCGGTGGAAAGCTCGGCCGTGAGGACAGTGGGAGTTCCGCAGATCGTGGGGCTGCGGTTCGATCATATGGTGCTGGGGGAGAAGCTTCCTGTGGAGGATGACGGAATCTTTAACAGTATTCTGGTTCTCACCAACCTTCTGCAGAAATACAGTCTGACACCGGATAAGATCTATTTCAACAGAGGGGGTGAGATTACGCTTTATTTTGAGGATACGAAGATCGCTCTGGGAAACGAGCCTTCTGCTCTTGAGGACAAGCTGATGCTCCTGCCCGGTTTTCTGCCGGAACTGGAGGGGAAAAGCGGCATTCTGCAGATGCAGGCTTATGATGAGGACAGCGGAAAATATACATTTAAGCCGGGCGGATAGTTTTTGAAGTTTTTTTTAGAAAATGGTTGCGAAAATCGCGAAATGATTATATGATAGTAGATGTGAGTTAGAGTGAAGTTGGAAAAGGAGGATGTACTCTTGCTTGAAATTAAGACGAACGATGCTGAATCTGCTGCCAAGATTATTGTAGTCGGTGTGGGCGGTGCAGGTAATAATGCTGTAAATAGAATGATAGACGAACGGATCGAAGGCGTGGAATTTATCGGTGTGAATACGGACAAGCAGGCACTGCAGCTGTGCAAGGCGCCTACACTGCTGCAGATCGGTGAGAAGCTGACCAAGGGGCTTGGAGCGGGAGCGAAGCCGGAGATCGGTGAGAAAGCTGCCGAGGAGAGTTCCGAGGAGATCGGCGCCGCCCTGAAGGGTGCGGACATGGTATTTGTCACCTGCGGCATGGGCGGCGGCACGGGAACCGGCGCTGCTCCTGTGGTGGCGAGACTGGCGAAGGACATGGGTATCCTTACGGTAGGCGTGGTGACGAAGCCTTTTCGCTTTGAGGCCAGGACACGTATGACCAATGCTCTGGGCGGGATCGAGCGCATCAAGGAGCATGTGGATACATTGATCGTGATTCCCAACGATAAGCTTCTGGAAATTGTGGACAGGCGCACCACCATGCCTGAGGCGCTCAGGAAAGCGGACGAAGTACTGCAGCAGGCTGTGCAGGGTATTACTGACCTGATCAACAGACCGGCTATCATTAATCTGGATTTTGCTGATATTCAGACTGTCATGAAGGACAAGGGTATCGCTCATATCGGCATCGGGGAAGGCAAGGGTGACGACAAGGCTCTGGCTGCCGTGAAGATGGCGGTGGAGAGTCCGTTGCTGGAGACTACTATCAATGGTGCTACAGATGTCATACTCAATGTGTCCGGTGATATCACGCTGCCGGATGCCAGCGACGCGGCCGACTTTGTCCAGAGTCTTACCGGAGAGGATATCAATATTATTTTTGGCGCCATGTATGACGAGTCCAAGACCGACAGCTGTACTGTCACGGTGATCGCCACAGGTCTGGAGGATGTGGCCAACAGCAGTCCGGTACAGTCCAGATTTGGTTCCTCCTCCGTGTACAGGTCTCAGGCTACACATATTGCGTCCAGTTCCCTGAAAGGCATGAATTCTCAGCCGGCCAGACAGGAGAACCCGCAGCCGGCTTCTGTACAGGGCATCCATAAGCCGGTTGATATCCGAAGCTCTGTGGAGGAGAAGACTTTGAAGATTCCCGATTTCCTGCAGAGGAAATAGGAGGAATCAACCAGCAATTGTTTTTGGTGTGCCAAGTTATTCATGCTTAAAAACATACGCGGAACAGGCTGTATAACAAAGTCACTGCAGCGACAGTGACTTTTATGAGCACTTGCAGCGCAGTACAAAAGCGGAATTAAATGTACTTACGAGTATGGTATATGTCAGGGAACCGGGCGGAGTCAGCCCGGTTTTTTGTCGAAAAATTCTTGTGAAACAGACCCTTATCTGACAAAATCTTAAGTCCAACCCCTTTATAATAATTATGAAAAGGATGATGCCAATGCATTATGAATTGTATTTAGACAGCCTGTTCTTTCTCAATTTTATTATGAACCTGTACCTTCTGATGCTTGTGGATAAGACGGCGTACGGGATGGCCGGGAGGGGAAGGCTGCTGGCCGGAGCTGCAGTGGGAGCAGCCTGTTTTCTGGTCCCGTTTCTTATGACGGCGCCGGCGGCGGTGAAGCTTTTCCTGGGAGTGGCGGCCGGTACGGCGGGGATGCTCTGCATTGCCTTTCCTGTGAAGAGCCTGAGAATGTTTCTGAAGCTCCTGGAGAGACTGACGCTCTATTCCTTCGGCCTGGGCGGAGGCATGCTTTTTCTGCTCAGATGCCTGCCGGGGTTGAGAAATCACCTGACAGGGGTGATGGGGATTTTGGGAATGGGAGGGTTCTTTTACCTTCTGTTCGGACGCTTCCGCTGTGTGCAGGATATGGAACACAGCATGTGCAGGGCAGTTCTGACCCGGGAAGGAAAGCGTATGGAGACGACGGCCCTGGTGGATTCGGGAAACAGCCTTATAGAACCCGTCAGCGGAAAGCCTGTATCCATTGTGGATCGTAGACTTTTTGACGGTTTATGGGAAAAGATGCCGGAATGCTATCGGGCGGTCCCCTATCGCAGCGTCGGAAAGAAAAGAGGGATCCTGCCGGGTTTCCTGCTTCCCTGTCTGCAGGTGGAGATAGAGGGGATGGCATATGTTTTTAAGGATGTGTATATCGCCGTCAGCGAGGAAGGAATCTCAGGCGATGTGGGTGCGGAATCCGTGAATATGATAATTAACCCCGGACTCTTTGCTAAGAGCGTAGTGGGAGGCCGTAAAAAGCGGCAGAATGAGAGGCACAATGATTCTGAAAGTGATGATACCGGGCAAGATTCAGTTTAAAATGATCCGCAGGGAGAGCCTGCTCCTGCGGAAAAAGGGAGAAATCCATTACATAGGAGGGGCGGAGGTACTGCCTCCTCCGCTGGAAGTGGAGAAGGAGAGCCAGGTCATAGGAGATCTGGGAACGGAATATGACGATGAGGCCAAGGCCATTTTGATCGAGCATAATCTCCGGCTGGTGGTGTACATAGCAAAAAAATTCGACAATACGGGGGTGGGTGTAGAAGATCTGATTTCTATCGGGACGATCGGCCTGATCAAGTCCATCAACACCTTTAAGCCGGATAAAAATATCAAGCTTGCCACCTATGCCTCCAGATGCATAGAAAATGAAATTCTGATGTATCTGCGCAGAAATAATAAGACCAAACTGGAAGTGTCCATTGACGAGCCGCTGAACGTGGACTGGGACGGAAATGAACTTTTGCTGTCGGATATTCTGGGGACAGACGAGGACGTGATCTACCGGGACATTGAAAACGAGGTGGAACGCAAGGTGCTGCTTGGCGCCATCAGCAAGCTTTCCGAGCGGGAGAAGAAGATCATCAACCTGCGCTTCGGCCTGGGAACAAAGGACGGACAGGAGATGACCCAGAAAGAAGTAGCCTCCCTTCTCGGCATTTCCCAGTCCTATATATCAAGGCTGGAAAAGAAGATTATGCGCCAGCTGAAAAAAGAGATGAGTAATCATATTTAGGCTTTGCAATTTGTTGAAAATAGGGTATAATGTCCTAAAGGGCAGAGGCGGGTAGAGCAGCCCGCTGCATGGGCCCTGCAAAAGGAAAAGCCAATTCCCATCCCGGCGGCGCGGGAAAGGCAAAACCGGGGTGGATGAACATGATACAAAGAGAAGATATATTATCGATAGAATATTTGAAGAAAACGGAATTTACAGGTTGTCATCAGGGAATGCGCTATCGTCTGGAGGGTGTATCCTGTGATGGGGGAGAGAAGAAACTGCGCTGTACGGTGTGGCCGGAGCCGTTTAATTTTTATAAGACATCAGAGGAAGAAAAAGAGAAGGCAGAATTTGAATTTGGAGAAAACGGCGTAACGGAAGCGATTGCATGGATGAACGGCAGGCTCTCCGAAGAGAGAGACAGATGGGAACATGCAGGGGAGAACTGGGACTGATCCGACCGGGTAACTGAAGTGATATCTGTCTTCGGCGTTCCCGAAGGAGGTCGGAAGACTGCAGTTACAGACATGCCGGATCCTGCAAAGAAACTCCCGTAGATTTCTGCGGAGATAACATATGTTAAAATATATATATCAGGATTTAGTATCCGTAGTGGAGTTCCTGCCAGGCGGTGTGGCTATGGGAGCTGTGTTTTCTGTCGCCTTTTTTTGGGCGGTTGGTAAGAGACGGAAGCGCAGGGGTGAGGAACGTGCGGCTATGCTGCCGGGGGCATTGTTCTGGATTTATGTCTCGGTGATGCTGATCATCACATTTTTTTCCAGGGAGAGCGGCAGCAGGCAGGGGATGGATCTGGAGCTTTTTTCTACCTGGGGGATCAACGAGAGGAACAATGCCTTTGTGGTGGAAAATGTCCTTCTGTTCATTCCCTATGGCTTTTTATGCCCATGGGCATTCAAGTCACTGAGACGTTTTCTGCGCTGTGGGGCGATGGGGTTTTTCACGAGCCTGGGGATCGAATTGCTGCAACTGGCAACTCAGAGAGGCTTTTTTCAGATAGACGATATCCTGACCAATACACTGGGAGCCGTCGTGGGATACCTGTTTTTTGGGGTTATTTCCACATTATTCAGAAAGAAAGGGTGATCGGCCGGAGATCTGCGGCTGCCGGGAGGGAACAGGGGCAGGCGGCGGAACCGGAAATACGGCATGAGACGAAGATCTGCCCTGCCTGGGTCAGGCGGACAGATACGTGCGCATGGTTCGGAGGGCATTTTTTTCCAGGCGGGATACCTGTGCCTGGGAGATGCCGATGGATTCTGCTACTTCCATCTGTGTCTTGCCTTCGAAGAAGCGAAGGGAGATGATTTCGTGTTCCCGGGGATTCAGACGCTTCATGGCTTCGCTGAGGGAGAGATGCTCCACCCATGTCTCTTCCTTATTCTTTTTGTCACTGATCTGGTCCATGACATAGAGCGTATCGCCGCCGTCTGTGACAATGGGCTCATAGAGGCTCATGGGATTCTGGATGGCATCCAGAGCATAGGCGATATCTTCCTTGGAAATGCCGATCTCGGTGGCAATTTCTTCCATGGAGGGCTCCTTCAGATTCTTTCTGGTCAGGCTGTCACGGGCGTAGATGGCCTTATAGGCGGTGTCCTTCAGAGAGCGGGAGACTCTCAGGCTGCTGTTGTCCCGGAGGAACCGGCGGATCTCTCCGATGATCATGGGCACCGCATAGGTGGAGAACTTCACGTTCAGAGAGGTGTCGAAGTTGTCTATGGCCTTGATGAGCCCGATACAGCCGATCTGGAACAGGTCATCTACATTCTCATTGCTGGAGGCAAAGCGTTTTATGACGCTGAGAACCAGACGCAGGTTTCCCTCAATATAAGCTTCGCGGGCTTTCTCATCGCCGGCTTCGATCTGCCGGAACAAAGCTTCCTTCTCCTCAGTCTTTAAAAGCGGAAGCTTCGCCGTATTTACGCCGCATATTTCAACTTTTCCCTGTGTCATATCTTCCTCGTTTCCGCACGGATGCCGCGCTGTGGATTATAGTGCTAGTATGTGCCTGAAGATGAAAAATATTCACATCGATTTTACAGGTTCCCTGTAGTGTTTTTGGTCTCATTTTCCGGAAATCAGCATATTTCTAATAACAAACAATGAAATCAGGGAGTATTTGAGATGCTTTTTTCCGAGTTGAAAAATAAAGATGTGATCAATATGAAGGACTGCAGGAAGCTGGGGAGAGTATGCGACCTGGAATTCGATCCCTGCAGCGGATGCATCTGCAAGATCATGGTGCCCGGGTGCAGCCGTTTTCTGGGGTTTTTAAATTGTGAACCGAATATTGTTATTCCGTTCAAGAATATCCGGCAGATCGGACCTGACATTATTCTCGTTGACATTCACTGCTGATTATGGTACGTTAAAGACAGAGGTTTAACAGAAACGGAGGCAGTTCCATGAAATGTCCATTTTGCAGCCATGAAAATACGAGAGTGATCGATTCCAGGCCTACGGAGGATGACAATTCCATTCGCCGCAGGCGGGTCTGCGACGAATGCGGGAAGCGTTTTACCACCTATGAGAAGATTGAGACGATCCCGCTGATCATTATCAAGAAGGATGACAACAGGGAAGTCTATGACCGTTCCAAGGTGGAGGGAGGGCTGTTCCGCGCCTGCCATAAGCGGCCGGTAAGCGCCCGGCAGGTTACCATGCTGGTGGACGAGGTGGAGAATGAGATTTTCAGCCGGGAGGAGAAAGAGATTTCCAGCCGGACCATCGGGGAGCTTCTGATGAACAAGCTGAAGGATCTGGACGCGGTGGCCTATGTGCGGTTTGCTTCTGTTTACCGTGAATTTAAAGATGTAAATACGTTTATGGATGAGCTGAAGAAGCTGTTGGAGTGAGACGGGATCCGGAACGGATGATCTTATGAGCCAAAGCGGATAAGCACCAGGAAGGCCAGGTATCCGGGCGGTGATCACCGTACCGGGATGTCTGGCCTGGTTTAACTTGCCAGGTTGTTTTGGGGGGCCTGGACAGGCTTACAGATGTCTGTGGATGGTATCTTCCGGTCATGCCGCCGGAGGACTCAATGCCTCTGACAGTATGAGGGCTGCGGTATCGGAGCCGCTGCAAGGCAGGCAGCGTTCAGATGCGCGCAGCGCATTTCTTTGCCAGGAAGCGGTAGAGGCAGCCAAGATAGAGCAGTCCAAGGGCGAGCTGGCTTGCCAGGAGGCCCCAGAGGTAGCCTGTGATGCCGTAACGCGGCACAGCCAGGAAAACGAAGCCCAGGCGGAGGAGAAGGCAGACCACATTCATGCCGAAGAGATGTCCCGCCAGCCCCAGTCCCTGAAGGATGCTGGATAAGGTGGTGTCCAGGTAGAGAAAAGGGCAGATGAACCCCAGGGTACGGATGAAGTATCCCGCCAGAGGGCTGTCAAAAAGGGTGGTACCCGCCCAGTTTCCCAGAAGGACAAAGACGCCCATGCAGCAGAGTCCCATGAGGCCGCAGTATTTGACGGTGCGCAGGACTGTTTTGCGGACGGTGTCCATATTGCCCAGAGCGTAGTTCTCCGAGATGATGGGAAGGAGAAGAACGGCTACGGAACTGGTCAGGGCATTGGGAAAGAAAATAAAGGGCATGGCCATGCCGGAGAGCACGCCGTATACGCTCAGGGCGGTCACGTTGTCATATCCGTAGGTTTTCAGCTGTGTGGGGATGGATACGGACTCTATGCTCTGCAGGAAGTTCAGTACGATACGGTTTGCCGTGAGAGGCAGCGCCATGGAAAGCAGCTTTCCGTACAGACCCCTGACAGATGCGGCAGGCTGTACGGACAGGGAACGCCGCCTTACGGCAGAATGGGCAGCGTTTTTTCCATGGGGCTTCTGCATCAGGCCGGAAACGGCAGTATCAGGCCGATTTTTTTGCTGGGGACAGATGGCGGCTATGGTCATCAGCATGGAGAAAAATTCCCCTACGGTAAGGCCCAGCACTGCCACGCTGATGGAGGGGGTTTTCCCAAGAGACAGGATGTAACCGGCTGTTATGTATACGCATCCGACCCGGGTGATCTGTTCCAGAAGCTGGGCTCCGGCAGGGATGCCAGCTTTTTTTATGCCGTAAAAATAGCCGTTGATACAGGAATGTACGGCGGACAGGGGCACGGAAAAGGACAGGATCCGCAGCATGGAGGCCGTGCGCGGTTCCCGGAGCAGGCGCAGGGCAATGGGATCTGCGAAGAAGAAGAGAACCGCATTGCAGAGCAGGGAAAGGGGTAAGGAAATGCCCAGTCCCAGCCAGAGCGGTGTCAGGGCAGCGTTTTTCCTGGTGGCAGCTTCCTCCGCCACCAGCTTGGAGATGGCAGTCTGGTATCCGGCTGAGGTCAGGGAGAAGGAAAGGGAGAGAACCGGACTCAGGAGCTGATAGATTCCCATGCCTTCCTCACCGAACAGACGTGAGAGGTATATGCGGTATAAAAAGCCGATCAGTCTGGTAAGGATGCCGGCGGCGGTGAGGATGAAGGTGCCCACAATAAGGGGGTGCTGTTGTTTTGTTTTCATAAATGCAGGTAGACCTTTGTTTTTCCTTATTATATTCTTTTGGAGAGGTTGACAGAACTGATTGCCGGTGATATACTTTCAGTGAATTCCTAGTTATGAGGTATGAATTCGGATTTCCTGCGTAATTGAACTGCCGGGTTCAGGGCAGATGCGCTGCTTCCTTTGGGTTCCGGCTTTGGCGGTTCTGCGGGGAGCAGATGCCTCCCGAAGCAGGGATTTTCTGGTCAGTCTCTTTGGAGGGCCTTGTGACCGCGCTGCGGTGTGAGCAGAAGTTTGCCTAAGCAGGGGCTGTCTCTTTGGGCACTGCAGTGAGGGGGCGGAGCATTCCGTTGCCAGGATATGAAAGGAGAAAGCACTATGATATATTTGGATAATGCGGCTACTACGAAGACCGCGCCGGAGGTGGTGGAAGCCATGCTGCCGTATTTCGGAGAAGCCTACGGCAACCCCAGCGCCATATACTCCCTTGGCTCTGCCGGGAAAAAGGCTGTCAACGAAGCCAGGAGGTCCATAGCGAAGTTGATCAATGCCGGACAGGAAGAAATCTACTTTACGGCAGGGGGAACGGAGGCTGACAACTGGGCCCTGAAAGCCGTTGCGGAAAGTTACGGGGAGAAAGGGCGGCATATCATCACCACAAAGATAGAACATCACGCCGTTCTCCACACCTGCGGGTACCTTGAGAAAAAAGGATTTGAGGTGACTTATCTGGACGTGGATCAGGACGGGCTGGTGGACCTGGAGGAGCTGAAGGCGGCGATCCGTCCGGACACGATACTGATCAGCGTCATGTATGCAAATAATGAGATCGGCACCATAGAGCCCATCGGGGAGATCGGCGCCATTGCCAGGGAGCGGGGGATCCTGTTCCATACGGACGCGGTGCAGGCTTTCGGACAGGTTCCCCTGGATGTGGAAGCGCTGAAGGTGGATATGCTCAGCGCCAGCGCCCATAAGGTAAACGGGCCCAAGGGGGTGGGAATGCTGTATATCCGCGCCGGGCTGAAGCTTCGCTCTTTCATTCACGGTGGAGCTCAGGAGAGAAACAGGAGGGCAGGTACGGAAAATGTGCCCGGCATTGTGGGCTTCGGAGCGGCTGCGGCAAGGGCAATGAAGCTGATGGAGGAGAAGGGAAGGAAGGAGAGAGAACTGCGGGAGTATCTGATACGCAGCATCGAAAAACAGATTCCTTATTGCCGGCTGAACGGACATCGGGAGAGGCGGCTTCCGGGGAATGTGAATTTTTCGTTTCAGTTTATAGAGGGAGAATCGCTTCTGATCATGCTGGACATGAAGGGAATCTGCGCTTCCAGCGGTTCTGCCTGCACATCGGGCTCTCTGGACCCGTCCCATGTGCTGTTGGCCATCGGATTGAAGCATGAGGAGGCTCACGGTTCGCTGCGGATGACCTTATCCGAAGACAATACCGTGGAAGAGCTGGATGAAGTGGTGGAGGCATTGAAGGCGATTGTCGGCAGGCTCAGGGAGATGTCGCCTTTGTATGAGGACTTTGTGAAATCCCGGAAGACCGGGAAGTAGTCAAAGTTATTTCTGCGCAATTACAAGGAAATATATACGACGGTTCATAGAATAAGGAGGCAGACATGTACAGCGAGAAAGTGATGGATCATTTTCAAAATCCCAGGAATATGGGGGAAATAGAGGATGCCAGCGGTGTGGGAACCGTGGGAAACGCCAGGTGCGGCGATATCATGAGGATGTATCTGGATATCGACGACAACGGTGTCATCAAGGAGGCGAAATTCAAGACCTTTGGCTGCGGCGCGGCAGTGGCCACCAGTTCCATGGCAACGGAGCTGGTGAAGGGCAGGACCGTCCAGGAGGCGCTGGAGGTGACGAATAAAGCGGTTATGGACGCTTTGGACGGCCTGCCGCCCGTGAAGGTGCATTGTTCCCTGCTTGCCGAGGAGGCAATCCATGCGGCACTCTGGGACTACGCGGAGAAAGAGGGAATCGTGATCGAAGGGCTGAAGAAGCCGAAGGCGGATATTCACGAAGGGGAAGAGGAAGAGCAGTATTGAATATGGGAAGGAGGCGGAAGCGCTTTTCAGAAGCATGTTCAAAAGCAGTTTCAGTGAAAGTGATTTTAGAGAAACATCCGGATTTGATTCCTTTTCGATCGGAGCAGCGCGGATAAAAATGGTGCGGGGGGATTTGCAAAAGTTGCAGGGACTTTCGGCATGGAGCGGGAGGCATGATGGGAGATTTACAGGAGATATCTGCTGCAATGAACAGCGGATTGGGCAGCGAAGTGAAATACAGGCTGCTGTTGGTAGAAGACGATGCTGTAATAGCCGGAGAGATGAAACTTCATCTGGAGAAATGGGGATATGAGGTGCGCTGCGTGGTAGATTTTGGCAATGTGCTGGGGGAATTTGCGGCGTATGCGCCTCAGCTTGTCCTGATGGACATCGGGCTTCCCTTTTATAATGGCTACTACTGGTGTGCCCAGATCCGGCAGGTTTCCCAGGTGCCTGTTATCTTCGTGTCTTCCGCAGGCGACAATATGAATATCGTCATGGCGGTGAATATGGGCGGCGATGACTTTGTAGTAAAACCCTTTGAGCCGGAAGTGCTCTCTGCCAAGGTTCAGGCCATGCTCCGCCGGGCTTATGCCTTTCGGGGGCAGACCAACGTGATGGAATGCGGGGGTCTGATTTTGGATCTGTCGGATGCTTCTCTCCTGGCAGAGGGGAAGAAGCTGGAGCTGACGAAGAACGAATTCCGTATCCTGCAGCTTCTGTTTGAGAATGCGGGAAAGACAGTGTCCAGGGAGGCGATCATGAAGCGGCTGTGGGACAATGACTGCTTTGTGGACGACAATACCCTGACCGTCAACATGACCAGGCTGCGGAAGAAACTGGAAGCTGTGGGAGCCGGGCAGATGATCCATACGAAAAAAGGGTTGGGATATATCATCGGAGAGAGAAAATGAGACTGTGGATTCGCTATTTGCGGGAAAAAAGGCCTGCGCTTGCGATGTATGTCCTGACAGTGGGGCTGCTTGTGGCGGTGGGAAGCCTGTATCATATTGAAAATCTGGAAAAGCTATGTTATGCCGCGGTGCTTACCCTGGCAGTCTGGGCAGCGGCAGGGATTCTGGACGGTATAAGGTACGTGCGGCGCAGCAGGGAACTGGAAGCGGTTTTCCGGCATTATGAACAGTCAGGGGAGGTGTTTCCGGGAGACGCGGCGAAAAAGCCGGAGGCGCTGCCCGACTCGATTGAATATGCGGAAAGTTATGAGGAGGCTCAGGCATATTTTCTTATGGCAATGAATGAGCGTCAGAGAAAGGAGCGGCTTCGCTGGGAGGAGAAAACAGCGGAATGCGGGGATTATTATCTGATGTGGACGCATCAGATCAAAACGCCCATCGCCGCCATGAAGCTGCTGTTAGAGCGCCTGGAGCTTTCGGACAGGGACAGTTTCCTGATGAAGGAGGAATGCTTTAAGATCGAGCAGTATGTGGAGATGGTGCTGGCTTTCCAGAGGCTGGAGAGCATTTCCGAGGACCTGGTGCTGCAGGAGTATGAGCTGTGTTCCCTGGTGAGGCAGGCGGTGAAGAAGTATTCGGTCCTGTTTATCAACAAGGGGCTGAAACTGGAGCTGGGGGCACTGGATTTCAGGATCGTGACGGATGAGAAATGGTTTGTCTTCTGCCTGGAACAGCTATTGTCCAACAGCATCAAGTATACGGCCGGGGGCGGGATTTCCATCCGGGCGGAAGCGGAACCGGAGACAGCGGAGATATTTCAGGCCAAAGCGAAGACAGAGAGGCGGGTAGTGCTTCTGCTGGAAGATACCGGCATCGGAATCCGGGCGGAGGATCTGCCGCGCATCTTTGAGCGGGGCTTTACGGGGTATAACGGAAGGCTGGATAAGCGCTCTACGGGAATCGGGCTGTATCTGTGCCGCAGGGTTTATGAGAAGCTGGGGATTACGGTGAAGGCGGAGAGCGAGGACGGGCAGGGAACCAGAATGGTGCTGGGGATTCCGTGCGCGGAAACGGAGGAAGTCTGCAGGGAGTGAGGGATGAAATAATTCTTTGCATATTTGCCAGGCCATGATATATACTGCGCATCGGTTGAATTTGCAGCACATGTTATGGAAAGGGAGAGGAAAGAGCTGATCGTATGGGTATTTTTTTAAATCCCGGCAATGCCGGTTTTGCTTCATCGCTTCGTTCGGATATCTATGTGGATAAGACGGAATTGCTTGATTTTACAAATCATGTGCTGGGGACGGAGGAGAGGTTTATGTGTGTGAGCCGTCCCAGGCGTTTTGGCAAGTCTGTGGCTGTTAAAATGATGGCTGCCTATTACAGCAGAGGCTGTGACTCTTATGAGCTGTTTCAGAGCCTGAATATCGCCCGGGAACCGGAGTTCAGGCAGGAGCTGAATCGCTACCCTGTGATTTATCTGGATATCCAGTGGTTTTACAGTGTAGTCAGGGATAAAGGAATACCGGGGCAGGTCGTTTCCTATATGCAGCGGGAAGTTTTGAAAGAGCTGTATCAGCAGTATCCGGATATTGTCAGGAAAGAAGATGATTCATTGTCTGAGGTGCTCCTGCGGATTCATTCCCGGGCGGGGGAACAGTTTATCTTTCTGATTGATGAGTGGGACTGTCTGTTTCGGGAGGAGAAGGATAACGCGGAGATACAGGAAAAATATATCAATTTTCTCAGAGGGATTTTTAAGGGAGTGCTTGCGGAGTCTGCCGTTTCTCTGGCGTATATAACGGGGATTTTGCCTGTCAAGAAATATGGGACGCAATCTGCTCTGAACAATTTTGATGAGTATACCATGGTAAATCCTGCTCCGTTGGAAAGATATGTGGGTTTTACGGAGGCGGACGTACGGCAGTTATGTGAAAAGTATGAGTTAAATTTTGAGGAAGCCAGGCAGTGGTATGACGGATATTTGTTCAGGGGTAATTTTCATGTCTACAATCCGAAATCTGTTTTGGATGCGGTTCGGAGAAAGCAGTTTGGGAATTACTGGACCCGGACGGAGACTTATGAATCTCTGAAAAGCTATATTGAATTGGATTTTGACGGATTAAAAGATGCTGTTATCGTTATGCTGGGCGGAGGACGCTGCAGAATCAATACGCAGAAGTTTCAGAATGATCTGACGAGCGTGAAAAGCAGGGACGATATCATGACTTTGCTGGTGCATCTGGGATATCTGGCGTATGACGGGGATACCGGGGAAGTTTTTATACCGAACCAGGAAGTGGCCGGGGAGTTTGAGAATGCCATTGAGGACGGCGGGTGGGATGAGATTGCGCGGGCCATCAGGGAATCGGAAGAATTGCTAAGTGCGACGCTTCGGGGGGATAGTGATGCCGTGGCGAAGGGAATTGACAGAATTCATATGGCGAATACATCTGTACTTGCTTATCATAATGAGTTATCGTTAAGTTATGTGATCACGCTTGCCTATTATAGCGCTCAGAAAAGTTATACGCTGGTCAGGGAGATGCCTGCGGGGAAAGGATTTGCTGATATTGTTTTTCTGCCGCGACGTCATGTGGATAAACCGGCGATGGTGGTGGAGCTGAAGTGGAATCGGTCTGTTAACGGGGCTATCCGGCAGATTCAGGATAAGTGTTATGCAGGTGTTTTAAAAGATTATGCAGGGGATGTTATTTTAGTGGGGATTAATTATAATAAGAAAAGTAAGCAGCATAAATGTTTGATTGAGCAATATAGGGCTGAGGAATAGGAATATAGTACTGATAAAAAGATATGTGACAGCATGAGCAGTGCTGGCTGTTTTGGCGAATGGGCAGACAGTATTGCTCATGCTGTTTCTGAATTACTGTATCTTAGATTGTCTTGACTTTCGTGTTTTCGTGATAAAGAGTTTATTGGAATTAAATATTGACTCTTAGTAGCATTTCCCGTATAATATTCTTGTAAATTGTCTAAATCTACAATGTTTTGTATATTTTCCAGTAATGAATGTATTATATGATTGAAAAATGTCAAATTTTCTGAAGAAAAATTTGAGATAGACAGATCCTGTCATACTCTGTGAGTATAATGACAGTTATACGAAGGAGGTGCCTATGGAAACGATAAAGAACAGCAAGTTGGAAAGGGTACTTGGAATGTATACCGATCTTGTCAACGGGTGTGTAGTTAACAAGACGAAGATGGCGCAGAGGTACGGGGTGGACGAGAGAAGTATTCAGCGGGATATCGATGACATCCGCAATTTCCTGGAACTGGATGCAGAGAATACCGGTTATATAAATACGGTTACCTATGACAGGGCGGAGAAAGGATATAAGCTGGATCAGATATATAAAATGAAGCTATCCAACAGTGAAGTGCTGGCATTGTGTAAGATTTTGTTGGATAGCAGGGCGTTTAGGAAGGATGAGATGACGGATATGCTGGATCGACTGATTTCCTGCTGTGTTCCGTTAAGTAATCAGAAGCTGGTGAAGGATTTGGTTATTAATGAAGCATTTCATTATGTGGAGCCCCAACATAAAACACGGTTTCTGGATAATATGTGGAATATCGGACAGGCTATCCGGGATTGCCATTACATAGAAATTGAATATAATGCTGCCTTTGTTTTGATAACTTTTTCCTGTGCCTTTTCAATCTGCTCCCCGAG